>CAJOLI010000004.1 GCA_905235285.1 uncultured Bacteroidaceae bacterium | reverse complement strand
CTTATCGGGATCGGGCAGGAGCATTTCAGAGGATGCATAAGTCTCCATGGCGATGAACAGGTTGCGTGCAGCCTGATCGATTTCCTCGGCTGTTGCGGACTCATCGTCGTATACTGCCTGAGCAGTATTAACGGCATCCTGAAGGTCGTTATGAGCATTTTCTGTCTTGGTGAAGAGCTGTCCGTAAGGTTCTTTAAGTTGCCCCACGGCCTGAGCGATGGCATCCTCAAGATACATGCGAGATATGTCGGCATCATCTATGCGGTAGAGGCGGACGTTGTCGAGGAAGAAGTCGGAACGCTTGTCGCCGGCAGCATAGAGGGTAATCTTCACCTTGGGCGAGACGCTGCCCTGGAGGTCAATATCTCCGTAATCGACATTGACGAGAGCCTTCAACGTGCTCCATTCAGTGTCGTTGAAATATGTGCCATTGCCTACGGGAGCGGCTTCTGTCTCAGCTTCGCCGAAGTTGAGGTCGTCTAATTCTAAACTCAGTTTAATCTTTGTGTCCTTGCTGACATTAGCTACATCGTAGGCGTAAGCCTGTTTGTAGTCTACAGAGATCATGTACTGTCCTTCGGGCAGTTCAAAAGCGTCAGCCTCAAGGGTAATCTGAGTAACGGTGCCGTTGCGATTCCAGCCCTGACGGAAGAAGAGCGAGTAATTACCATCGCTCGGGTCAGAGGTTCCGAATGCAGAAGTAGTGCTAGTTGAGTTAGCCTGACGAATCTCTGTATTGTTGAACTGAGTGCCGACGCCTGACATTGTCCAACCGACGATATCCAGCGGGCCGTTGCTGGCCTTCTGCTCTGCAGTGATAGGCAGTCCGTCTTCATCAAGGTCGAAGCTTGGGTTCTTGATGTAGTATGAGGTGACGTCGCCCTTAATGCCGATAGGATCAACGTATTCGGTTACCTCGGTGGGGTAAAGCTGACCGCCTTCTCTGAAAATTGCCCAGAAACCGGTGATGTCGTACATCGTCATGTCTTTCGTCTGGATAGCCTGTTTGAAGTTGTTCCGAACGATGAAGTCTGTGCCTGCAGAGGCAAATGTGTAGTTATCCACGGCGGAACCCTCAGCGACATCCAGTGGTCCGTCTAAGCTTACAGACTTCGTGACAGTCACGAACATGTTCACCCACTTCAGGTTGTCGGCCTGCAACTGGCTGGCAGCAACGACGATAGGAGCCACCTCGTTGTCTTCGCTGACAACCTCGAGACCATCAACATTGGGGCTGGCCACTTCGGGAAGGCCATTGTAGGTGTAGAGCTGACCTTTGATAAGACCTGACACCTTCTGTCCCTGTTCGAGGCCAACGCCATTGCCGTAGAGCAGCAGACCGGCGACACCGTCGGTGAGGTAGGTGTACTGGCCGTTGACATATGTCACCAGCCACTCGTTAGCCTGCAGACCCACAGTTGTCCGGGTTTCCGTAGCGGCTGAATTAGCCTCGGCGATAGAGGTGTAGATAGTTCCCCATGTGAGAGTTACCTCAACGGTCTCGCTTTTTAGCTCTCCAGCATCTTCCGTTGCCGGAATAACAGCATAAGCCGAAATCGTTGCTTGTGTTGTTTTGCCAAACAGACCATTGTCATAGCTAATGGTAATCGGGGATGTGTACTCGACATAGTCCTTCTGATTCTGTGAGCCACCTTCAGAGAAATTAACAGTCTCGAGATAGTAGATCTTTGCACCTTCGGTAGCGCAGGTAATCGTCACCGTCTGGTCGCCGAGGACTGTGCCAGAGGCGGGAGTGATGACGGGAGATGCTACAGCGGGAGCTTCGCCTTCGACGCCATAGAGTACCAGCTTGCTGATCTGTGTCGTACCATTGGCGCTAGCCGAATTATTCACTATTGTTATCAATAGCTGATCGGCCTCTGCGTTGGAAGGTGTTGCGAGCGTTACTTCACCAGCAACCCAATTAGTGAGGGCTAACTTGCTAGGGGTTCCTGCTGTACCATCCTTATAAGGAGTTACAGTTATGCCAGCCACGTCAGAGGTTTTGTCGACTGTGATTACTACTTTAGTAACCTGACCGCCGACGAGAGCAGGTGTCAGGATTGTAGCCGTCGACTCATTGTTTTTGCGGCCACACCTGATGTAGGTCCATGAGGATGCATTATTATTGTTATTAAATGCATTAAAAGTCCATTTCAGCCCATCTACACTTGCAGTCCACTCGTCTGTGTAGCTACTAACCGCCTTATCATTGTAACCAGGGAATGTCAGTTCGCTGATTATAGTTTCCCCAGCAGCAAAGCTGACAACCGAGAAACTGAGCAAGGCTAACAAAGAAAGTAAAAACTTTTTCATTTATATGGTTTAATGTTAACTAAGATTTCCGCGTCGTGGCTTGTGGCGAGGATAGATTATGTAAATGATTCGGGGGGTTGTGCGCAGCCTGCAAGCCATTTACGCCTCCCAGTCTGAGTGGTGAGGCCAGGTCGCACAATGCTTTGGTTCGCTGTCGGTCTGTCAGTTGTTTTGTAAGATTTTAATTTAGTTATTAATGAATATAATTATTGTAAGATATACTTTTTGCGTGGCAAATATATAAAAAAAGTGACAGAAGCGTTGTGCTTCTGCCACTTTTTTTTGTATTCCAAGCGTTTTTTTAACAATCCAACGTCAACGGCCACGTGAACCGCCTGAGTTGCCACGAGTAGAGCCACTGGTTGAGGTACCACTGCCGCGCGAGGAGCCGCTGTTTGAAGAGCTGCTGCCTGACGAGGTCGAGGTGGTGCGCCGGGAAGTTGTCGTCGTAGTGGCCGAGCGCTGAGTGTTCGTCGTGCGCCGGGGCTCGGCGGAAGTGTTTTGCGTAGCGCGCGTGGTACCGCTGTTGCTTTGCTGCGAGGTGCTGAAGGACTGAGGGCGTGAGGGCGTGCCTACGTTCTGATTATTAGCGGCGGAGCTGTTGTTAGTGGAGGCTCCGGAGCGTGTGGTGCCGTGCGAGGTATTGGCCTCGCCGATGTGGTAGCTGGGATAGCTCTTCGAGTTAGGCTTCATGGTGCCGTAGGCAGGAGGAGCCGAGCTGCCGAAGTGCATCTGTCCGCCGGGCTGTGCGGGACGGTGGAATTCACGTCCGGCGTAGTAGCTGTCGTGGCCCACGTTGTGTCCGCCACGGAAGCTGTAGTAGACGGTGGGACGGTCGTAGAAGAAATAATTCGTGGTGTAGCGGCTGCGGAGTACGAGGCTGAACGAGTGGCGACGCACCCACGACATGGGGCGGTAGAAGTCCACGATGCCGGTGTACTTCAGCCACTGCCACTCGGACAGCACATAACGCAGGTCGGCGTTACGGCGGAGCCAGTAGACACCGTCAAGGTCGGCGGGATCGTAGAGGCCGAGGAAGTAGTCGAGGTTGATCTCGTAGACGGCTTCGTACTGCGAGATACTCAGGCCGAGTTCGTAGGCCATCTTATCGGAGAGGAAGAGGGCTTCCTTGCGAGCCTTCGAGAAGCTCATTGCTGCGGCGGAGGTGACAATCATCACCATCACTGCCAGGGTTGAAATTATGCGCTTCATAGTTGTGTATTGGATTAGGGATTAGAGATTAGAACTCATGCTTTTTTCTCTTTTGACATTGCAAAGGAAAGCATTTTGCATGAGCCTGCAAAGGGAAAAGCAGAAAATATCCGGAGGAAATCCCTAAACGATGGAGGAAAAACGAGAACGCCCGCGCACGCTTATTAAAAATAAGTACGTGCGCGGGCGCGTGTGTATCGGTGACCGGTTGCTCGCGGGAAACACCGCGGGCACAATGGCCTTGAGGGTGGCTCTTTGGGTAGAGGTCTCGTGGCGTGCCCTTTGGCGTTTAAAAAGCCGCGGGCACAGTGGCCTTGAGGGCTTACTCGCCGGACTCGAGCTTAGCCTTGAGCTCTGCCAGGGCATCGATGTCGCCGAGCGTGGTGCTGGCGGCCTGGTTCTGGATGGCGGGAGCCTCTTCCTGAGCCTTGGCAGGACGCTTGGTAGCGCGCTCTGCCTTGCGGGCTTCGCGGGCTTCGGTGCGTGCGGCATCCTCGAAGATGCGGCTGTGGCTGAGGATGATGCGCTTGCTCTCCTTGTTGAACTCGATGACCTTGAAGGGGAGTGTCTCACCCTGCTGAGCCTGGCTGCCATCCTCCTTGACGAGGTGTTTAGGCGTTGCAAAGCCTTCGACGCCGTACTGGAGCTGGATGACAGCGCCCTTGTCGAGGAGCTCTACGATGGTGCCCTCGTGCACGCTGTCGCGTGTGAACACGGTCTCGAAGACATCCCAAGGGTTCTCCTCGAGCTGCTTGTGGCCGAGGCTGAGGCGGCGGTTGTCCTTATCTATCTCGAGGACTACGACTTCGATGTTCTCGCCAATCTTAGTGAACTCGCTCGGGTGCTTTACCTTCTTGGTCCAGCTGAGGTCGCTGATATGGATAAGGCCGTCGACGCCCTCTTCGAGCTCTACGAATACGCCGAAGTTGGTGAAGTTGCGCACGCGAGCAGTATGTTTGCTGCCGACGGGGAATTTCTCTTCAATAGCCTCCCAGGGGTCAGCCTTGAGCTGCTTGATGCCGAGGCTCATCTTGCGCTCCTCGCGGTCGAGGGTGAGGATGACGGCTTCGACCTCGTCGCCTACCTTCATGAAGTCCTGAGCGCTACGCAGGTGCTGGCTCCACGACATCTCGCTGACGTGGATGAGACCTTCGACGCCAGGAGCAATCTCGATGAATGCGCCGTAGTCGGCCATGACGACGACCTTGCCAGTGACGTGGTCGCCGACCTTGAGGTTGGGATCGAGAGCGTCCCAGGGATGAGGCGTGAGTTGCTTCAGACCGAGGGCGATGCGTTTCTTCTCCTCGTCGAAGTCGAGGATGACGACGTTGAGCTTCTGGTCGAGCTCTACGACTTCGTGAGGATCGCTTACGCGGCCCCAGCTGAGGTCAGTGATGTGTACGAGACCGTCCACACCGCCCAGGTCGATGAATACGCCGTAGGAGGTGATGTTCTTGACAGTGCCCTCGAGCACCTGACCCTTCTCGAGCTTTGAGATGATTTCCTTCTTCTGCTGCTCGAGCTCGGCCTCGATGAGTGCCTTGTGGCTGACGACGACGTTGCGGTAGTCCTGATTGATCTTGACGACCTTGAACTCCATGGTCTTGCCAACGAAGACGTCGTAGTCGCGGATGGGCTTGACGTCGATTTGGCTGCCTGGCAGGAAGGCCTCGATGCCGAAGACGTCGACAATCATGCCGCCCTTGGTGCGGCACTTGACGAAGCCCTTGATGATCTCTTCGTTTTCGAGAGCTGCGTTGACGCGCTCCCACGACTTGGTGGCGCGAGCCTTCTTGTGTGAGAGGATGAGTTGACCTTTCTTGTCTTCCTGATTTTCGATGTACACCTCTACGGTGTCGCCGACCTTAAGGTCGGGGTTGTAGCGGAACTCGTTGGCGGAGATGATACCGTCGCTCTTGAAACCGATGTTCACAACGACTTCACGCTTGTTGATGGCGATGACAGTTCCGTCGACCACGTCGTGGTCGCCTACGCCTGTGAGACTCTTCTCATAAGCACTGGCTTGTTCGTCGCGGGTTTGCTCGTTCTGAGCAGTGCCTTTCTCGTAGCCTTCCCAATCGAAGTCCTCGAGGGGCTGAATGTTTGTTAAGTTTGACATAGGGTTAATTAATAATGAAAAAAATGGTTTGTTCTTGAGTGTTAGACATTATATTGACGAAAACTCGGGCGCGAAGGTACGACAATTAATTGAAAGTGAAAAATTAAAAGGGGAAAAAATGCAGCACGCTCCATGTTTTTTCCATCAGGCAACGGGCGTGGCACAAAAAAAACTTAAGGGTTATGGCCTGAACCCTTATGGGTTTTGCCGATAACCCTTAAGGGTTTCGTGCAAAAGGCATAAGCCTTTTTCGCGGGCTGGCCGTGAGCTTAATCTTCCTCGGCCTTGTCTGTCTTCTTGCGGCTGCGGCGCTTGGGCTTATCCTCTGCGGGTTTGTTGACTTTGATGCCAGCCAGTTCGGGGTCTATCATGATGCGTCCGCAGTACTCGCACACGATGATTTTCTTGCGCATGCGTATGTCGAGCTGCCGCTGGGGCGGGATTTTGTTGAAGCATCCGCCGCAGGCGTCACGCTGCACGTAGACGATGCCGAGTCCGTTGCGCGAGTTCTTGCGAATGCGCTTGAAGGCCGAGAGGAGTCGTGGCTCGATGGTGAGCTCGAGGTTCTTTGAGCGCTCGCGCAGCTTCTCTTCCTCGGCGCGTGTCTCAGAGATAATCTCGTCGAGCTCGCTCTTCTTCACGTCGAGGTCGTCGCGGCGTTCGGTGACGTTGTCCGAGCAGCGGCGTATTTCTTCCTGCTTGTGCTCATAGGTCTCTTGAGCCTCACGGATTTTCTTCTCGTGGAGCTGGTTGTCGAGCTGCAGGTATTCTATCTCCTTGGTGAGGTTTTCGTACTCGCGGTTGTTTCGCACGTTGTCGAGCTGTGAGGTGTAGCGCTCTATGCTGGCGAGGTTGTCCTTGATGCCTATCTTGCGCTTGCTGATTTCTTCCTGCAGGCCTTGCATCTCGACCTGGATCTTATCGATGCGGGTCGTGAGGCCTTCGATCTCATCTTCCAGGTCCTGCACTTCGAGGGGCAGCTCGCCGCGCAGCGTCTTGATGGAGTCGATTTCTGAGAGCATTGTCTGCAACTGATAGAGGTTTTTCAGCTTATCCTCTACGCTGAGTTCCTGAGGGTCTTTTTTTTCTCTTGCCATAATATTTAAAATCTATGGACCCACCCCTCACCCTCCCTTGTAGGGCGGTGGTGGATGCTTGTGGTATCAACTATTGATTGTCGTTATCATTTTTATTGGTGACCGCCCTCTCCCTACAAGGGAGGGCGAGGGGCGGGTCTTCTATAATATCTGTATCGGATTAGTATTGACGTCGGTGTCGTAGACAGGTAGCTGTGGTGCGACGTCTTCGATGATTTCGCGAAAGATTTCACGTGTGTACTGCTCGCTCTCGTAGTGGCCGAGCACGGCAATTTGTATCTCCTGCTCGTGGCCGTGCCAGAGGTGGTAGTGCATCTCGCCCGTGAGGAACGCGTCAGCGCCGGCACGTATGGCGGCCTCGAGCATGAAGTCGCCTGCTCCGCCCGTGATGGCAATGCTCTGTATGGGTCGCTCCAGCAGGGCGTTGTGCTGCAGGGCCTCAACTCCGAAGGCCTGCTTTACGCGTTGCAGGAAGGCCAGCGAATCCTCGCCTTGCGGCAGGTAGCCGATTACGCCGTTGCCGCTCTTGACGCTGCGGCCCCCTATTGTCACGCTCTTGGCATCCAAGAGCTGAACGTCAATCAGCCCAAGTTTCTCGGCGATGCGGTAGTTGACGCCGTCCTCGGCATTGTCGAGATTGGTGTGTGCCGAGTAGATGCAGAGGTCGTTCTGTATGGCCAGGCGCACGCAGCGTTCCACCAGCGTCGTGTCAGCCACCTGGCGCAGCGGGTGGAAGAGGAGCGGATGATGGCTCACGACGAGGTTGCATCCCAGGTCAACGGCCTCGCTCAGGACGTCCTCAGTGACGTCAAGACACAACAATGCCCCTGAAACCTCCGTCTCTGTCAATCCACATTGCAAGCCAGCATGGTCGTAGCTTTCTTGCAAGGGCAGAGGCGCGAATCGTTCAAGGGCAGCAATAATTTCCTTGATTCTCACGTCTTACACGCTTTATTTTCCGTCGGCAAAGTTACGACAAAGAAATGAAAAGTGAAAAATGAAAAGTGAAAAATATTCGTCTCTTCTGCATTTTTATCTCTATTTACGCAGTTTTTCCCGTTTTCCTTCGCCTGATAAATAATTAATATGTATTTTTGTGCCGAAAAAACGTCAGTCGTCAACCGTCTCTCGTCATTCGTCATTCGTCAACAACAAAGATATGCTAACACGTTATATTTTTCGAGCGCTGTGTGCGCTGCTTGTTGGTTTCCTGCTCGTAAGCAACCCTACGGACATGACCATCGTGCTGGTGCAAGTCATCGGCGGGCTTTTTATCCTCTCGGGCGTACTGGCTTTCATAGGTTATTTCAACACTAAACGCCAGCTGCGCAAAGTGGCACAGATGGCTGCCAGCCAAGGCACCGTCGTCGACGAGGGTGCTCCGCTGCTGCCTATGTTTCCCATCGTGGGGCTGGGTTCTATGTTGCTTGGCGTGATGCTGCTGGTGTGGCCGACCTTGTTCGTCAGCATCCTTATGTACGTCCTCGGAGGCCTGCTGGTGCTCATAGGCATAGCACAGACCTGGGCGTTCATACGCTATCGGCAGATGGCGCCCGTGTCGTGGACGGTCTTCATGCTGCCTTTGGTCATCATCGCCTCCGGCATCTTCGTAATCGCCAAGCCGATGGAAGCCGCCTCCATTCCGTTCACCATTCTCGGCATAGCTTACATAGCCTACGGCGTCTCGGAGTTCTTCCTTGGAATACGTCTATACCGCATCCGGCGTGCCATAGCAGCCGAGCAGCGGCGCATCGAAGAGCAACAGGTGTTTGAAGAGATGAAAGCGGAAGCAGAGGATGCGGAGGTGGTCTGAAAGTTCAAAAACCTGAGTTTAAAGTTTAAAGTTCAAAGCATATGACACGTAAGATTAAATGCATAGGCGTACTCACCAGCGGCGGTGACGCCCCCGGGATGAATGCCGCCATCCGCGCCGTGACGCGCGCAGCCATCGCCAACGGTTTCACCGTGAAAGGCATCTACCGAGGCTACGAAGGCCTCATCCACAAGGAGATCAAGGAATTCACCACCGAGAGTGTCTCCGGCATCATAGGTCGTGGCGGCACCATCCTGAAGACGGCCCGCTCCAAGGACTTCATGACCGAGGAAGGTCGCAAGAAGGCTTACGACAACATGGTAGAAGCCAACATCGACGCCCTCGTAGTCATCGGTGGCAACGGCTCGCTGACGGGCGCACGTCTGTTCGCCGCCGAGTACGACGTGCCTTGCATAGGCCTGCCCGGCACCATCGACAACGACCTCAACGGCACTGACCTCACCATAGGCTACGACACATCGCTGAACACCATCATGGAATGCGTCGACAAGATTCGCGACACAGCCAACTCACACGAGCGCATCTTCTTCGTCGAAGTGATGGGCCGCGATGCCGGTTTCCTGGCGCAGAACTCTGCCATAGCAGCCGGTGCCGAGGCCGCCATCATCCCAGAGGAACAGACACACGTAGACCAGCTGGCGCAGTTCATAGGACGCGGCATACGCAAATCCAAGTCGAGCTCTATCGTCATCGTCAGCGAGAGTCCCAAGTGCGGCGCTATGTATTATGCCGAGCGCGTGCGTAACGAGTACCCGCAGTTCGACGTGCGCGTCTCTATCCTCGGCCACCTGCAGCGAGGCGGCTCGCCGTCGGCACAGGACCGCATCCTGGCCTCGCGTCTCGGCGTGGGAGCCATCAATGCACTCTTAGACGGCCAGCGCAATGTGATGATAGGCATCAAGAACGACGACATCGTCTACGTGCCTTTCTCCAACGCCGTGAAGAGCGACAAGCCGCTCAAGCGCGAGCTTATCTCAGCGCTCGAGACATTGTCTCTGTGATTTGGATTAGAGATTAGGGATTAGAGATTAGAAGCCTTGAAAAAGTTTTTTGCATACATATTATTAATGGTTGCTGCCGCCGCAGGCGCATCAGCCCAGACGTGCAACCCCACTGCCACGTTCACCTACACCAACGACGATGGCGAACAGGTGACCGAAGACCTCGAGAACTACTCGGGCTCAGCGCCCGTCACCGTGGTCTTCCACGCCAACCCCGAAGTCGAGGAAGGCTACGACTGCCGCTACGAATGGATTATCTACGAGACAGCCAACGAGCAGAACATCATCGTACACCGATTCGAGGAGGAGATAGAATACACCTTCCTGCAAAGCGAGTCGTTCACCGCAGAGCTTAAAGCCACATTCACGCGAGGGAGCGACGTCGTCACATACCCCGACGAGGGCGAAGAGGGCGTACGATTCATCATTTCCATCGCCAAGAGTTATCTCGAGATGCCCAACGCCTTCTCGCCCGGCGACAACGACGGCTACAACAAGATATACAGAGCCAAGGACAACCACAAGAGCATCGTCTCTTTCAAGGCCACCATCTTCAACCGCTGGGGGCAACGGCTATACTCGTGGGACGACATCAACGGCGGATGGGACGGGCGCTACAAGGGCAAGATAGTCCCCGACGGCGTTTACTTCGTCAACGTTGTGGCCAAGGGCGCCGACGGGCGCACCTATCATATCCGCAAGGATGTCAACGTCTTGACCAAATACACAGAGATGAGCGGAGGAACAGGACAGCAGTGAAGAACGAACTGGAAATCATAGGCGCACGCGTCAACAACCTTAAAAACATAGATGTCACCATCCCGCGCCACAGCCTGACGGTAATCACCGGGCTGTCGGGCTCGGGAAAGTCGTCGCTGGCCTTCGACACCATTTATGCCGAGGGGCAGCGACGATATATCGACACGTTCTCGGCCTACGCCCGCAACTTCCTCGGAGGAATGCAGCGGCCCGATGTCGACAAGATCACGGGACTCTCGCCCGTCATCAGCATCGAGCAGAAGACCACAAACAAGAACCCACGCTCCACAGTAGGCACCACCACGGAAATCTACGATTTCCTGCGCCTTCTCTATGCACGTGCCGGCGACGCCTTCTCGTGGCAGACGGGCGAAGCCATGGTGAAATACACCGAGGAACAGATTGTAGGACGCATCCTCAGCGACTACGCCGGCCACAAGATACAGCTATTGGCGCCACTCGTGCGCAACCGCAAGGGCCACTACCGCGAGCTCCTCGAGAGCACACGACGGAAAGGTTTCGTATGGGTGCGCATCGACGGACAGATGCAGGAGCTGCAACCCGGCATGAAGCTCGACCGCTACAGCAACCACTCCATAGAAGTCGTCGTAGACAGGATGAAACCCGACAACGGGCACCCTGCCGCCAACGACAGGCTCCGACAGAGCGTGGAGCTATGCCTGAAGATGGGCGAGGGTCTTATGATGGTGCTCGACACGGAGCACGAGGAACTCCGCCACTACTCGCGACGCCTCATGTGCCCCACCACGGGCATGAGCTATGCCGACCCCGCCCCGCACAACTTCTCGTTCAACTCGCCACAAGGCTGGTGCCCACGATGCAAGGGGCTGGGATACGTCAACCTCATCGACGAGTGCAAAGTCATCCCCGACCGCTCGCTCTCTGTCAAGGACGGAGGCATAGCGCCCTTAGGCAAAGCCAAGAACCAGATGATCTTCTGGCAGATGCAGGCACTGCTCGAGCGCTATGGAGCCACGATCCAGACCCCGCTCCGCGACGTCTCCGACGAAGCCATCGACGAGATCCTCAACGGCTGCCCGGAGCGCCTGCGCATTCCGGCAGCCACGACACACACGGCCAACGACTATTACATATCCTACGACGGCCTCGTCAAATACATCGAGATGATGCAGGACAGCGACGCCAGCGCCACAGCACAGAAATGGGCCGAACAGTTCTCGAAGACAGACGTCTGCCCCGAGTGCCACGGCGCGCGCCTCAACCGCGAAGCCCTGCACTTCCGCATCGGCGGCAAGAACATCGCCGAGCTGGCCGACATGGACATAAGCGAGCTCCACGCATGGCTCGCCGCCCCGCCGCTGACGCCACGCCAACAGAAGATAGCGCCCGAGATACTTAAGGAGATACGCACGCGCGTGCAGTTCCTCGTCGACGTAGGCCTCGACTACCTCAGCCTCTCGCGGGCCTCCATGAGCCTCAGCGGCGGCGAGAGCCAGCGCATACGCCTGGCCACGCAGATAGGGTCGAAACTCGTCAACGTGCTCTACATCCTCGACGAACCCAGCATCGGACTCCACCAGCGCGACAACCACCGCCTCATCACCTCGCTGAAGCAGCTGCGCGACACGGGCAACACCGTCATCGTCGTCGAACACGACGAAGATATGATGCGCGAGGCCGACTACATCGTCGACATGGGCCCCGCCGCAGGCCGCAAGGGAGGCGAAGTGATGTTCCAGGGGACGTTTGAGCAGCTAATAGCGGACTCTCAAGACTCTCCCCCCGCCCTCCCTGTTAGGGAGGGAGCGGTTACCTCTGTGGATTGTAACCCTTCATCCAGCCTGTTACATTCTGCTCCCTCCCTGACAGGGAGGGAGGGGGGAGAGTCCGTGAGGGCGGGGGGAGAGTCTGGAGAGTCCATGGCTTTGAACAGCTCGTCAAACCTGCACCGCATTCCCCATTGAGAGGTCCACAGCACGCGCATGGGTATTCCTGTGCGCTTGGCCATGGCGTAGGCTGAGGCAGCTACGCGCATGCGGTTGCCGAGTCCGCCTTCGAGTATGATTGTATTGGCTTTCATTGTTTTATTCAAGACCCCTTAGGATTAATGGCGAAGGACCATTTATTCGTAATGCCTGATGCGGACGTCGATGCCTTCGAGTCGAGCAGGGACGCTGGTCACGTCGGTCTGGCCAAAGTGATAGGGAAAGAGTACTTTGGGCTTCACCGTCTTGGCGGCCTTGACGAGTTGGTCGGTGGTCATCGTGTAAGGCTGGTTGCAGGGGAGGAAGGCGATGTCGATGTCCTTGATGGATGCCATCTCAGGGATGTCCTCGGTATCGCCAGCGATATAGATGCGCAGGCCGTCGAGGGTGAGGATGTAGCCATTGTCGCGTCCTTTGGGGTGGAACTGCTGTCGGCCCTCCGTCGTGTTGTAGGCAGGCACGGCCTCTACGGTGATGTCATCGGCGAGTTGCAGCTTGTCGCCATTCACCATAGCTTGACCGCTGCCATACATCTCGGCACAGCGAGGGTTCATGATGAGTCGCGTCGCCTCCGCTGTCAACAGCGAAAGGGCCGCCTTGTCGAAGTGGTCGCCGTGCTCGTGGGTCACGAAGATATAGTCGGCCTTGGGCATCGTCGTGTAGTCGATGGTTCGCTGGCCAAGCTTCGTCACTGGGTCAATCATAATCTCGCGGCCATCGTAGTCGATGCGTATGCTGGCATGAACGAGCGCATGAAACTTAACGCTCTTGCCGCTCTTTGTTTTGAACACATCGACCTCGTATGTGTCAGTCGTCACGGGCTTCTGGGCTTCCTTCCACGCCATGATGCCTCCCTTGAGGTTCACGCACTTATAGCCTTCAGCCGCCAAGCGTCCTGCCGCGCTGGCAGAGCGGCGACCACTGCGGCAATAGACGGCAATAGTCTTGTCGGCAGGCAGCGTGGCCTTTGCCTTCTCGATGAAGTCAGTCTGTCCCTGGTCGATATGGACAGCGCCTTCGAGATGAGCCTCCTTGAACTCGTCGGCCGTTCGCACATCGAGCAGCACGACATCAGGCTCATCAATCAGCATGGCGAACCCCTTCGCATCGGCGTTCTCATAATTCTGTTGGCCGCAGGCAGAACCTAATCCCAAAACAGCCATCAGGCAAGCGATAATCTTTTTCATAGTGTTATCTGAGTTTTATTCGTGTGTTTTGGTTTGGCTTACCTCTTCCTCTTAAATATGTACTCGATGCTCTCGCGAAGTATCTGGGCACGGGCTATCCAGAGGCTGCCGACGTAGAGGACGACGGCGATGAGGATGCGGAGGAGCATGCGGAGCCAGGAGATGGGAAGCGCGTGGGTGGCGAAGTAGGCGGCGGCCATCACGGCAAGGGCGAAGACGAAGAAGGGGGCGATGTCCTTAAAGGCGTGCCACCAGCTGAGGCCGATGAGGCGGCGGGCACTCTCCTGCCAGACAATAAGCCAGGCGATGTTCAGCACGACGTAGAAGATGACCATAGCGGTGAGTCCGTAGCCTAAAGTGTGCAGGGCGATGATTCCTCCCCAGACGAAGGCGCAGTTCAAGAGACCGATGACCATATTAATAGTGGAACGCCCGCGCGAAATGACCAGATTGCTGTAGAGCGTCACCACAGGCGAGAAGGCGCCATAGACGCAGAGCATAGACAGCAGCAATGCGCTCTCATGCCATTTCTCACCGGCCAGCAACACGATGAAGTCTTCGGCGATGAGGGCAAGACCCAAGAGGCAAGGGAACGAGACGAAGCAGGTAAAACGGAGGAGTTTGCGGAAGACGGCAGAGCCGGACTCTCCCCCCGCCCTCAACACCGGCTGTGCCACGCCCTGCACCATGCCTCCGATGGTAGCGATGGCCATATCGTCCCATTTGCGGGCATTGCTGTAAATGCCGGCGACGTGACCGCCGGGAAAGAAGCGGTTGAGAAGAACACCAAAAGCGTTATTATTGAACTGAAAGGCAAGGCTGTTGACAAGGAGCTTCGACGAGAAACCGAACATCTGCCAGGCAGGTTTAAGCGTTTCGCGCGGTGCACGAATCGCTGAAAGCGTGGGTCGCCACGGCGAGAAGTACCATGCGAAAGCGGTGACGGAAGCGACGTACACCAGACTCTGAGCGGCCAAACCCCAATAGGCAAAACCTGCATAGGCGAGGCATACACCGACGATGCCCGAGAGGGTGATGGAGGCCATCTGCATGATACTGGTCTGCTTCACCATAAGATGCCCGAAGAGATAGGCGCGCTGGGCCGTGCCGAAGCACGAGAAGACGAAGCCGAGGAAGGCGAACCGTCCCAGCGGGCAGAGCACAGGCTCGTGGTAGAAGTCGGCAATGAACGGAGCGGCGAAGAAGAGGAGCACGTAGAGCACTATGCCCACGATGACGTTGAACCCAAAGACGGCGTTATACTCCTCGTGCGTAGGCTCTTTTTTATTGGCCAAGGCGGCGGTGAAGCCGCTCTCCTGCAGCACGCTGGCGATGTTGGAGAAGATAACCAACGCCGCCATCTTACCATAGTCTTCAGGGGCGAGGATATTGATGAGCCAAAGCCCAAAGGCAGCTCCCAGCAGCTGCACCACGCCGTTGCTGAAACCGCTCCAGATGAGGCCTTGGGCTGTCTTGTGCTTAAGGGACTCTCCCCCCGTGGACTCTCCCCCCGCCCTCCCTATAAGGGAGGGAGCAGAATGTTTAGTATATTGGTTGCTATCTGTATTCATTTCTAGAGGGTATCTGCTCCCTCCCTTATAGGGAGGGCTGGGGGGAGAGTCTTCGGGGGGAGAGTCCACGGGGGGAGAGTCCGAGGGACAGTTGGATTAGAGTGTCTTTATCGCAAACTCCATGCGGCGTAGCACTTCTTCCTTGCCGAGGAAGGCGGCGAGGCCGTACATGTCGGGGCCTTGACCTTCGCCGACGAGGCAGACGCGCCAGGCGTTCCAAGGCTTGATGCCCGTCTGCTCGACCCACGGATCCACGACGGCCTTCTGACCTTCGACGCTGAAATCATCGATGGTGGCCAGTACGTCGTGCAACTGCTGCATCTCGGCAGCCGTCTCGGGCTTCCAGTTCTTTTTCACGAACTTATCTTCGTGGTTGAACTCGGTAGGAGCGACAAAGAAGAAGCGGCAGAGGGGCCACAAGTCGCTGACGAATGAGATGTTGCGCTTCTTCACGCCCTCCTTCGTCTCGTACTCGATGACTTTCGACTTCATCATGCCTACGACCTGAGCTGCACGCTCTTCGCAGCAGCCGATGCCCTGTTCCTTCAAGAGCTTGACGAAGGCGGGCGCCCACTGCTCGTCGGTGAGCTTCATCAGGTATTCGCGGTTGAACCAGAAGCCTTTGACGTAGTCGAAGCGAGCACCATTCTTCGAGCATTTCTCGAGGTTGAACTTATCGATGAGCTCTTGCATCGACAGAATCTCCTGGTCGTCGCCCGGGTTCCAGCCGAGCAGGGCAAGGAAATTGACCACGGCCTCGGGCAGGTAACCCTTCTCGCGGTAGCCGCTGCTGACCTCGCCGCTCTTTGGGTCGTGCCATTCGAGCGGGAAGACGGGGAAGCCCAGGCGGTCGCCGTCGCGCTTCGAGAGCTTGCCCTTGCCGTCAGGCTTCAGCAGTAATGGCAGATGGGCGAAGCGAGGCATCGTGTCCTGCCAGCCGAAAGCGCGGTAGAGCAACACGTGCAGCGGTGCCGAGGGCAGCCATTCCTCGCCGCGTATGACGTGGGTCACCTCCATCAGGTGGTCGTCGACGATGTTAGCCAGGTGGTAGGTCGGCAGCTGGTCGGCACTCTTCCAGAGTACCTTGTCGTCGAGGATAGAGCTGTTGATGCAGACGTCGCCGCGTATGATGTCGTCCACGTGGACGTCCTCGCCCGGCTCGATGAGGAAGCGGACGACGTAAGGTGTGCCTTCGGCGATGAGGCGGTTGGTTTCCTCCTGCCCCAGCGTCAGGGAGTTGCGCATCTGTAGGCGTGTCGAGGCATCGTACTGGAAGTTCTCCACCTGCTCACGCTTGGCAGTCAGTTCCTCGGGCGTATCGAAGGCGATGTAGGCACGTCCGGCGTCAAGGAGTTGCTTGACATACTGCTTATAAATATCCTTTCGCTCGCTCTGGCGGTAAGGACCGTGCTCTCCGCCGAAGCTGACGCCCTCGTCGAACTTGATGCCAAGCCAGCGGAACGATTCAAGGATGTATTCCTCGGCGCCCGGGACGAAGCGGTTGGAGTCGGTGTCCTCGATGCGGAAGATGAGTTGTCCGCCATGCTGACGGGCAAAGAGATAATTGTACAAAGCAGTGCGGACGCCGCCGATGTGGAGGGGTCCTGTGGGTGATGGCGCGAAACGAACGCGTACGTTCTGTGTGTTCATTTTTATTTGTCTGATAAATTTTTCTGCAAAAATACGGAATTTATTGCAGACAGGCGAAAGATTTGTTGTAAATTTGCACATTGAATGTTTAATAATAGCTTATGAGCAGATATAATAAACCCATAACTCACCATTGGCGCGAGGTGACAGCTCAGTTGTTTATAGCTATAGCCTTTATAGCGCTGATTGTCTGGTTTCAGCCTCGCGGCAACCGCTCTCTGATGCATTTCGACGTGGGCCGTCCGTGGCCCTATGGTCAGTTGATAGCGCCTTTCGACTTCCCAATCTTCAAGACCGATGCACAGCTCGCGTATGAGCGCGACAGCGTGCGCCAGCTCTACGAGCCCTATTTCGAGTATCAGGAGCACGTGGAGACAGAGCAGATAAAGGCTTTACGAGCCACCTTGCGCGAGCAGAGCACCTCCGAGTTTCCCCTTTCTTACCGCACCTTCATCGAGCGTAGGATGCACGACATTTATCAGATAGGCATCATCAGCGCCGACGACTCCCAGCGCCTGCACGCCGACAGCTGTCAGAACATACGCATCTTTACCGGCACCGAGGCTTCGACGCACCCCTTGTGGCAGCTGCTGAGCCCGAAGGCTGCCTATGACTATTTGTTTGCGAATATCGACAGCCTTGGCCTGTCGCGGCAGAAATTCATGCGGCTCTACCTCAACCAGTTTATCGTGCCAAACCTCATCTATGACCAGACGAAGTCCGACTCCCACTGGAAAGAGCTGCTCGGCTCGCTCTCGCCCAGTTCAGGCATGGTGCTGGCAGGTCAGGGCATCATCGACCGCGGCAATATTGTCACCGAGCGCGATGCCCAGATACTGGAGAGCTACGAGCGTGCGGCCGCGGCGCGTAACAATACAAGCCGCGAAAACAGCCTCATCGTCATCGGGCAAATCATGTACGTGGCCGTCATCGTACTCTGTCTGATATTCTATTTCAACCTCTTCCGGCGCGACTACATCAGCAGCGGGCGTAGCATCCTGCTGCTCTTGCTCCTGCTGCTGGTTTGCCCACTGCTGACGTGCTTCCTCGTGCGCCATACCCTGCTGTCGGTCTATCTGATTCCGTATGTCATGATACCCGTCTTCGTGCGCGTGTTTATGGACTCGCGAACGGCCTTCTTCATTCATGTCTGTCTGGTGCTGCTCTGTGCACTGTCGCTGCGCTACCCCTTTGAGTTCATTGCCACGCAGCTCACGGGAGGCCTGGTGGCTATTTACACCTTGCGCGAACTCTCAGAGCGCTCTCAGATCTTCCGCACAGCCATATTGTCGACGGCCACGATGCTCATCGTCTATGCCAGCCTCGACCTCTTCCACGGCCGCCAGATACTGGGCGACACCAGCCTCACGCGCGTTGACTTCGTCATCTACCAACACATCGTCATCTCCGGAGTGCTGCTGCTCTTTGCATATCCGCTCATGTATCTTATCGAGCGCCTCTTCGGCTTCACCAGCAACGTCACGCTCGTAGAGCTCTCCAACGTAAACCGCCCGTTGCTACAACGCCTCTCCGAGGTGGCGCCCGGCACCTTCCAGCACTCGATGCAGGTGGCTAACCTTGCCGCCGAGGTGGCCATGAAGATAGGTGCCAAGAGCCAGCTCGTGCGGACAGGAGCCCTCTATCACGATATAGGCAAGATGCAGAACGCAGCATTCTTCACTGAGAACCAGGCCGGCGGTGTGAATCCCCACGACAAGCTTGATTCCAAGGAAAGCGCGCGCATCATCATAAGCCATGTCGCCGATGGCGAAGCCCTGGCCGATAAGTACGAGCTGCCACACATCATACGAGACTTCATCTCGACACATCATGGCAAGGGCCTCGTGAAATACTTCTATATCACCTATAAAAACCAGCACCCCGACGAGGTCGTAGACTATGCAGCCTTCTCCTACTCAGGACCAGACCCCTATACGGCGGAGCAAGCCATTCTCATGATGACCGATGCCGTAGAGGCCTCGGCACGTTCGCTCAAAGAATACACGGAGGAGAGCATAGGCGAACTCGTAGAACGCATCATCGACACGCAGGTCGCAGAAGGACATTTCGCCAACTGCCCCATCACCTTCAAAGACATCCGCACCGCCAAGGAAGTCTTAAAGGAGAAATTAAAGACAATCTACCACACACGCATAAGTTATCCTAAACTGCAAAACGGCGAAACGCCCGCGCGCGAGACCCCGGCAAAGGCCAACGCGAAGACGCATAAGAATAAGCCCTCGGCACAAAACCCTTAAGCCTTTCGCACAAAACTCTTAAGGGTTCTGGCAATAACTCTTGAGGCTTTCGTGTCGTTCGGTCGAGAGCGGACAATCAGCACCTACGGGCCGCGCCTCACAGCTCTAATCCCTTAAGGTGGGTCCTATTGATTATGTAAAGCGAGATAAAAACAGGACCTCACCATAACAAGACGAAAAACATAGTTAACAGAACACACCTTTACAGAAATCCTATGGCAGAGATAACCCCCATGATGAAGCAATTCTTCGACCTGAAGAGCAAGCACCCCGACGCCATCCTGCTCTTCCGCTGCGGAGACTTCTATGAAACCTACGCACAGGATGCCATAGAGGCTTCAGACATTCTGGGAATCACACTTACGAAACGCAACAACGGGCGCGAAAGCGAGAGCACGGCCATGGCCGGCTTCCCGCATCACGCCCTCGACACCTACCTGCCAAAGCTCGTCAGGGCCGGCCGTCGCGTGGCCATCTGCGACCAGTTGGAGGACCCTAAGTTGACGAAGAAACTGGTGAAACGAGGCATAACGGAGCTGGTCACGCCCGGCGTAGCACTGACTGACACGGTGCTCAACCACCGTGAGAACAATTTCCTCGCTGCCGTGCATTTTGCCAAGGAGGACCTTGTCGGCGTCAGCTTTCTCGACATCTCCACGGGCGAGTGGCTCGTGGCTGAGGGACCTGCCGAGTATATCGATAAACTCATGGGCAATTTCAACCCCAAGGAGGTGCTCTACGAGCGGGGTCGCAAGGGCTTATTCGAGGGTTGCTTCGGCACGAAATACGTCACCTTCCAGCTCGACGACTGGGTCTTCACGGCCCAGACAGCGCGCGACAAGCTCACACGCCACTTCCACGTCAAGAACCTTAAAGGCTTCGGTATCGACGACCTCAAGGCGGCCGTCATCGCCGCAGGAGCCATCATGCAGTACCTTGAGTTGACACAACACACGCAACTCTCGCACATCATCCGCATCTCGCGCATCGAGGAAGAGCGATACGTCAGGCTCGACAAGTTCACCGTCCGCAACCTTGAGCTGCTGCAGCCCCTGAACGACGGTGGACGCTCGCTGCTCGACATCCTCGACCACACCATCACACCCATGGGCGCCCGTATGATAAGCCGATGGATTATCTTCCCGCTGCGCGATATTGGCCAGATCAACGCGCGCCTGAACGTCGTAGAGCACTTCTTCCGCCAGCCAGACCTGCGAGACATCATTACTGAACAACTCCGCCTCATAGGAGACCTCGAACGCATAACGTCGAAGGTCAGCGTCGGGCGAGTCTCGCCACGGGACCTCGTGGCACTGCGCGTGGCCCTTCAAGCCATTGAACCCATAAAGCTGGCATGTCTGGAGGCTGACGAACCTACACTGCAGCAACTGGGGCAACAGCTGAGCCTCTGCATCGACATACGCGAGCGTATAGCACGCGAAGTAATGCCCGACCCGCCACTCACGCTGCAGAAAGGAGGCGTCATTCGCGACGGCGTCAACGCCGAGCTCGACGAGCTGCGGCGCATAGCCACCGGCGGCAAGGACTACCTGCTCGAGCTGCAGCAGCGCGAGGCAGAAGCTACAGGCATTCAGAGCCTCAAGGTGGCCTACAACAACGTCTTCGGATATTACCTCGAAGTCAGAAATACATATAAAGAAAAAGTGCCTGCCGACTGGATTCGTAAGCAGACACTCGTCAATGCAGAGCGCTATATCACCCAGGAACTGAAGGAATACGAAGAGAAAATTCTCGGTGCCGAGGATAAGATATTGGCCCTCGAGGGCCAGCTCTTCGCCGAACTCGTCAATGCCGTAGCGGCCTTCACACAGGACTTCCAGCGCAACGCCCACCTCGTTGCACAGCTCGACTGCCTGCTCTCCTTCGCCCTCGTGGCAGCGGAGAACAGATATATCCGCCCCGTAGTCGACGAGAGCACTGAGATAGATATCCGTCAGGGGCGGCACGCCGTCATTGAATGCATGATGCCCCCAGGCGAACGCTACATAGCCAACGACGTGCGCCTCGATACGCAAAGCCAACAGATACTCATCATTACAGGACCAAACATGGCAGGTAAGAGCGCACTGCTCCGCCAGACGGCACTCATCACGCTCATGGCACAGATGGGATGCTTTGTGCCTGCCGAGAGCGCACGCATAGGATGGGTCGATAAAATCTTCACACGCGTCGGGGCCTCTGACAATATCAGCGTAGGCGAATCTACCTTCATGGTAGAAATGAGCGAGGCGGCCAACATACTGAACAATATCAGCGAGCGTTCGTTGATACTCTTCGACGAACTCGGGCGCGGCACTTCGACCTACGACGGCATCTCTATCGCTTGGGCCATCGTGGAATTTATACACGAGAACAGGCAGGGCCACGCCCGTACACTCTTTGCCACACACTACCACGAGCTCAACGAGATGGAGAAACATTTCGCACGGATTAAGAACTTCAACGTAAGCGTGCGCGAGGTGCGCGGCAAGGTCATCTTCGTGCGCAAGCTCGAGCCAGGAGGCTCGGAGCACAGCTTCGGCATACATGTCGCACGTCTGGCAGGCATGCCGCAGGACATCGTACGCCGCGCCGAGACAATCCTACACCAGCTCGAGTCGAGCGCAGACCGCGAAGGGCTGGGCATGGGCGCCAAGATAGGAAACCTGCCCGATGAGAGCCACATGCAACTCTCGTTCTTCCAGCTCGACGACCCTGTGCTCTGCCAGATACGCGACCAAATCCTCGGCCTCGACATCAACGCGCTGACTCCCATCGAAGCACTGAACAAGCTCGACGGCATCAAACGTATCCTTACCGGAAAATAACTCATCCTTGCCGGGAAGAAACTCATCTGCGGCCAACTACGCGGGCAGAAACGACAACGCGACCGGACGAACGAGTAGGTTCGTCCGGTCGCGCTGTCGTTTCCAGCCAGTTGCATCAGCCCATCCACCCGCATGAATCGGCACATTCACCCGCATGAATCAGCCCATCCACCCGCATGAATCGGCCCATTCACCTGCATGAATCAGCACATTCACCCGCATGAATCAGCTTATGTGGATGGCTGTGTAAAACTCAGCGGCCGTTAGATGTCAGGCTGTAAAGGGCACGCTGGATATCATCTTTCCAATTGCTGCCGCAGGCTACCACGGTCAGGTTGGCGTCGGTGAGGATGTAGTAGGGGAGTGTCGTTACGGACAGCTGGTTCACGATAGGCGTATCCCACAGCTGGCGATAGCAGCGCGACTCCCAGATTATGCTGTCGTAGCGGCAGGTGGTTCTGTAGGCATCTGCAGCTGCGTCGAGACTTATGCTGATGACTCGTACGCTTTTTTCGCCTGTCGTCTGTTGCGACTGGCGGTGAGCCTTCTTCAGGAAGTATAAGTCCTCCGTCGTCTCGTTAATCCATGAGGCCCAGAACGTCAGCAGAACGGGGCGCCCGGGTCGCAGACGTATCGTAGTGCTGTCGGCAGAAAGGCCGTCGGGCTGCAGCTCGATGTCTGTAAGCTTCTGGCCGACTTCCACGCTGGAGCCTCCCGAACCGCTTTGGATGAGCGAACGCATATAGGTGCTCACACGGCTGTCGGGGTTGGCTTCTATAAAGTTGCGCATGGCATCGGTGAGCTGCTTGGCTTTGTCGTTGAAATGTGCCATGCGGAATTTGGTGTAGGCACTATTCTCGTCAGAGCCGAGAACGTTTATGGCACGCAGCTGCGATGCGTCGCCGATGACACGAACCTCATCGCCCGGAGTGGCAAAGATTACCTGCTGGCTCAGGTTAGGGTATATGAGGAAGAAAGTAGCTTCGTGCTCTATGAGCGTCTCCCACTTGAAACGTCCGTCGCGCACGGTGATGGTGTCGAGGCGGTCGAGACCGCCGTCGGTGCTGTAGATGAAGAACTCTGCCTGCTCGAGGTTCTCTATCTCGCCCTTTAGGCGGAAGCGTCGGGGGTCAGAGCATGACATAAAAAAGAGACATTGAAACATTGAAACATTGAAAGCAAGACAAGCCAGCAGGCATCTGTAGAACGAAAGTTTCGTCTTCATCTCTTTCAATATTTCAATATTTCAGTGTCTCAGTGGGTTAGAGCGTATCGGTGTCGCAACCGCTTATTTCAGCAGGGCAGCGACTTGAGCAGCATACTTGGCGAACTCAAGGTCGCGGGCAGCGCGCTGAGCCAGGCTGGAGTCTTTCTGCACTGCAGTGCGCAGGTTGTTGACGAGAGCCGAGGCGTTGTTCTGCCGTGCGGCCAGGATAGCGCCGAGGTATGAGGTGTAGGCGTCGGCGTTCTTTATGCCTGCGAGGGTTGCAGTGGCAGCGACGTAGTCCTTGTTGAGGATCTGAGCGAGCAGGGCGCTGTTGCTCTTCACGCCGGCAAGGTTGGCGGCAGCGGCGGCATAGTTACCCTTGGCCAGGTTGAGGTTGCCAAGCACTTCGTTGTAGCTGTTGGCGCCCACGCCCTTGGCCAGCAGGGCTTCGGCCTCTGCCGTCTGACCTTTGGCCAGAGCGAGGAGAGCTTCGTTGGTGGCCACTTCGGGGCTGTTGGCGTTCAGGCTCTTGGCCTTGGCCAGATAGTTGGCAGCAGAGGCGAGGTCGCCGTTCTGGTAAGCCAGGTTGGCCAGGTTGTTGTAGGGACGGGCGTCGCTCTGGAAGAGCTGGGCAGCCTTCTCGTACCAAGCCTGTTTCTGGCTGTTATCGTCCTGCAGTGCAGCGCCGTAGAGCACTTCCTCCACGCTGAGCTGGCTGGCATCTTTCTGGAACTGGTCTAAGATTTGCTCGTCAGAGCGGCCGATGACATTGTAGTTGGCGATGAGGCGTGCGCGGCGCAGCTCGGGCAGGATGCCCTTGGCAAGCTCGTCATACACGACGCTCATGTTGCGTATCTGCTGCTCGCGCTCGGCAGGATCCTGATACATCGAGAGGACGCGCAGGATGACATCCTTGTCCTGGATATTGCTCTCGCTGACCAGCTGCTGGAAGCCTTCCCAGTCCTCGGCCGTGAACTTCGTGTCAACGTCGGCCTTCATGCGGTTCTTCTTGAGCTGACCCTCGACATAAGCGCTGGAGGTGTTCTGGCGCTTCTCAGCCAGCTGGGCGTTGAAGTCGTAGCGGCCTTCGGGCGAAGCGTAGGCGCTGACCTCGATGTTCTGCAGCTGCAGCGTCTCCTGGTTGTCGTTGATTTCCTTCAGGATTTTTACGAAGTCCTTGATGCTGGTGCTGTTGAGCTCGCTGGCGCGCACGTTGGCCTGGTTTACGAGGTACTTAATCTGTGCCTCCTGCTTCTGCTTGATGATGCGCTGGTAGGCATCGGGGGCGAGCGCGGGGTTGACGCTGGCAAGGGTGTTCTTCAGCAGTTCGCTGGTGGCCAAGACGCCGTAGCCCACCTTCAGGTCAGGCAGGTTCACGCTCTTATTGCCCTTCTTGGCGTCGAAGCGCAGGTAGAGGTCGCTCTGCTGCATAGCATCTACGAAGGGGAATGTGGCGCGCATGGTGTAGTTGCCGCCGGCTTTGTAAGCCACGGTGGTGCCGTTGCCCAGCACTTTTTCGCCCTGGAACGTGGAGGGAGTCGAGGTGGCCTCGCCGCCATCGTACTTGAGCACGGGCGTCACGCCGAGCGACACCTTCTTCTTCATATATTTCTCGGGGAAAGTCACGTTGATTGTTGCAGGCACTTCGCCTCCGACAGTTTCGAGCGGCGTGGGGGTCACGCGCACGTTGTCGGCGCTCAGTTGCTTGAGTTTGCCGCAGGAGGTGAGTGCTGCGGCGCCCACGAGTGCGATTGTAAGTACGGTAAGTTTACGCATAATAGTTATTGTTTTGAGTTTAATTGTTTGAGTCTTTTTCCTTTGCTCAGTAGGGCTTGAGCCTTTTTGCGCTGCAAAGGTAGTTCAAAGCGCCAGCATTACCAAATAAATTTCGCCTTTTTCTCTTTTCTTTGTTCAAGTTTTCTGCCCAGCCGTGTGCCGTTGGCATTCTACGCGAGAGCATGTTCACATATTTCTCGGGTGGTGTTTCAGGATTTCTTCGCGCAGCCGTTGGCGATTCACGTGCATGTAAATTTCTGTAGTACCTATCTCCTCATGGCCCAGCATCTCCTGGATGACGCGCAGGTTGGCGCCGCCCTCGAGCAGGTGTGTGGCAAAGCTGTGGCGGAAGGTGTGGGGTGAGACCGTGGAGCGGATGCCGGCCATCTGGCACAGCGTCTTCACGATGTGGAACACCGTGATGCGTGAGAGTGCCGTGCCTCGGCGGAAACTTACGAATACCATGTCCTCGTTGCCTGGGCGGATGGCTATCTCGGCGCGCGATTCAAACCAGAGCCTCAGTTCCGTGATGGCACTCTGCGAGATAGGCACCAGACGCTCCTTCTTGCCCTTGCCGTGGACGCGAATGAAGCCTTCGTCAAAAAACAGGTCAGACATCTGCAAGTGGCACAGCTCACTCACGCGCAGGCCGCAGGAGTAGAGCGTCTCGATAATGGCGCGGTCGCGCTGACCCTCTGTCTTCGTCAAGTCGACAACCTCAAGGATTCTATCTATCTCGCCTATCGTCAGCACATCAGGCAACCGACTTCCCCGCGCCGGCGATTCCAGCAACTCGCAGGGGTCGACGTCTATTTCGCTTTCGAGGTAAAGGAACTTATAAAAAGAGCGCACGCCAGCGAGGATGCGCGCTATGGACCGTGTCGTGATGCCTAAGTCCATGAGTGTTGCCACGAAGGTCTGCAGCTGTTCTGTCGTCACCTCGCGGTAGGGGATGTTTTCGGCTTCGAGGTACTGCAACAGCTTCTCCAGGTCCTTGCTGTAGGCCTCGAGCGTATTGTCTGATAATCCGCGCTCGAGGCGCAGGTATTGCGTATAACGCCGGATAAGAGGGTCTGCCATGTCTGGGATTCTTTGCTGCAAAGGTACGTTTTTTTTCTGACTCCACTCGTCAAGTCGTCTTTTTTATGCTCTCAAACGGCTTTCACTTTCAGCATGAGCATATATCAGCGACGATAAATGCACAATCTGCTTTGCAAATATAGGCTTTTAAGCAGGTTTGGTGAAAATATTCTGAAATTAATAGCTATAATCCACAAAAAAAGATTACTTTTGCCGTGCGTTCTGAGAATCTTATAACCAAACAATAACCCTAAACCAATCAAAACTACAATGCAATTCCTGACAAACGACAAGCTCGTAATCGTTGGTGCCGGCGGAATGATCGGCTCTAACATGGTGCAGAGTGTGCTGATGCTGGGTCTGACGCCTAACATCTGCTTGTATGACATCTACGAACCCGGCGTACATGGCGTCTACGACGAGATGTGCCACTGTGCAATCCCCGGCGCCAACATCTCGTACACCGTGGATCCGGCTGTGGCTTTCACCGGTGCCAAGTACATCATCAGTTCTGGCGGAGCGCCCCGTAAGGAGGGCATGACGCGCGAGGACCTGCTCAAGGGCAACTGCCAGATCGCTGCAGACTTCGGCGAGAACATCAAGAAGTACTGCCCCGACGTTAAGCACGTCGTCGTCATCTTCAACCCCGCTGACGTGACGGCTCTGACGGCTCTCATCCACTCCGGCCTGAAGCCCAACCAGCTCACCTCACTCGCCGCACTCGACAGCACACGTCTGCAGCAGCAGCTCGCTCAGGAGTTCGGTGTTCAGCAGGACAAGGTCACCAACGCCTACACCTACGGCGGCCACGGCGAGCAGATGGCTGTCTTCGCCAGCAAGGCACTCGTCGACGGCAAGCCCCTTTGCGAACTGCCCCTCTCGGCAGAGCGCTGGGCCGAAATCAAGCACATGACCACACAGGGCGGCAGCAACATCATCAAGCTGCGCGGCCGCTCATCCTTCCAGAGCCCTGCTTACCAAGCCGTGAAGATGATCGAGGGTGCCATGGGCGGCGAGCCCTTCAAGTGGCCTGCTGGTTGCTATGTCAACGCCTTCGGCTTCAAGAACGTGATGATGGCCATGCCCAGCGTCATCGACAAGGATGGCGTACACTTCACCGCTCCTGAGGGTACGGCAGAGGAGATGGCAGCCCTTCAGGCTTCCTACGAGCACCTGCAGAAGATGCGCGACGAGATCATCGGTCTCGGCATCATTCCTCCCGTTGAGGACTGGGGCAAGGACAACCCCAACCTCTAAGTCGCCAACAGCGCTGCAGCTTCTGGGCCTGACGGCATCAAAGCCCAGACGGCATAGTATAAAAAAAGATGGCAGAGCACTACATCGTGCCCTGCCATCCTTTTTTATGACTCAACTCCCAGGAATCATTATTTTGTCAGACGCTTTTTTATGCCCTATATCAAATCTCCGCTAAAGGTGTCTTAAGCAATATTGTATCCTTCTGTAAATCCACGTAGCATGAATCCTGCCACTGGCGGAGAACATTATGCTGAATCATTCCGTCCTCGTCAATGTTGATTTCTTCTTTCGAGACTTTGCAAGTGGTATTTCCGCTAACACCACCTTGCGGCTGTTTATATACTTCTTTAAGCAGCGTCAGATGAATTGGCGACAGCGACGACTCGATAGCAGTCCAGTAAGTGGAGTCGTCAGCAACGGCTATCACCTCATAGTCCAGCATCGTTCCTTGATGAGAATAAGTGGCGAGAATGTTTTCGATGAAAGAGCGCCGGTGATCATCAAGTTCGCATACCCGTAGGTACGAAAGACAGATGTAATTAGGCGCTTTTATTCGGACCTGCGGCATGTGATATATTTGCAGTGAGTCATAACACTGGCAGTCGTTCTGAGGTGGAAGGAACTGGCCGTACTGCGTCTTCAAGGTGTGGCTTAGGTTAAAGTTCAGTGGCTCGCCAGCTCTGAACAATTTAGTGCCATGGGCGGCATATACATATTTTGGTTCCTTAAAATAATTCAGGAAATCTTGAAAGCTCGTTGAGCTGCTGTCGGCAGGTGAACTGTCAAGTGATAGCTCTTGTTCACCACTCTCATCTGCTTTCTTGCCATGCTGACAAGCAACTAACTATGATAAAGCAGCAAATAATAATGCTTCTAAGAGATACTTTTTCATAAAGCTGAAGATTATTTAAGTTTTGGCGCAAATGTAGTGATTTTTTTGTATGTTTGCATATTTTCACCCCCAAATTTTGATAAACCATTGTGATAATGTAAACTTGTGTGTTTTAAGGCAGCAATTTGTCGTCTTTACTCTGACGCAGTAAAGGCGTTTCTAAACATCTCAGCCATCATTCTCAAATAATGAATTACCCTGTGCTCGAGCGAGTTGTTTTAATAAACTTTCGGAAGTTCTTTTACCTTATTATTTGTTCAGCGTCCAGGTGACTCCGTCCTTGCCGTCCTTGATTTCGAAGCCGAGGGCGTTGAGCTCGTTGCGAATCTTGTCGCTCGTGGCCCAGTCCTTGTTGGCCTTGGCGATGGCGCGCTGTTCCAATAGCATATCTACGACGTGGCCGAAGGCTTCTTCGCGGGCGGCTGAAGTGCCGTTGGCCGCAGCCGTAGCGGGTAGCAAGCCCAGGATGTCCTCGGCGAAAAGGTGTATAGCCGACGACAGTTCTGTGAGGTCGGAAGCGCTGATGGTGCCTTTATGGTCGAGCAAGCGGTTGACCACGCTGCAGGCCTCAAACAGGTGGCTGATGACGGTGGGCGAGGCCAGGTCATCGTTCATGGCGTCGTAGCACTTCTGACGCAGTTCAGTAGCCACGCGATGTGTCTCGGCGTCGCTCTCGGCGTCGGGGGCTAAGCGCTCGAGGTCGGCGATGGTGGTCATGAGGCGTTGCAGTCCCTTCTCGGCAGCCTGTAGGGCTTCGTTGCTGAAATCCACCGTGGAGCGGTAGTGGGCCTGAAGGATAAAGAAGCGGATGGTCATTGGCGAATAGGCCTGCGTGAGTTTCTCGTGTGTGCCGTTGAAGAACTCATTGAGCGTGATGAAGTTACCCAGCGACTTGCCCATCTTCTGGCCGCCGATGGTGACCATATTGCAGTGCATCCAGTAGTTGACTATGTCCGAGCCCTGCGAAGCTACGGCCTGCGCTATCTCGCACTCATGGTGTGGGAACACGAGGTCCATGCCGCCGCCATGGATGTCGAAGTGCGAGCCGAGATACTTACGGCCCATAGCCGTGCACTCGCAGTGCCAACCGGGGAAGCCTTCACTCCAGGGTGAGGGCCAGCGCATGATATGCTCGGGCTGTGCGGCTTTCCAGAGGGCGAAGTCCACCTGATTGTGTTTCTCGCTCTGCCCGTCGAGCTCGCGCGAGTTGTTGATGACATCGGTGAGGTTGCGGCCGCTGAGCTTGCCATAGTGGTAGCGCTCGTTGTATTTCTCCACATCGAAGTAGACCGAACCGTGGCTCTCGTAGGCATAGCCATTGTCAAGAATCTCCTTGACGAGTTCTATCTGCTCGATGATATGCCCGGTGGCATGCGGCTCGATGCTGGGCGGCAGGCAGTTAAGGGCCCGCATGGCATCGTGGAAGCGGTTGGTGTAGTACTGCGCCACCTCCATAGGTTCCAGCTGCTCGAGACGAGCCTTCTTGGCAATCTTGTCCTCGCCCTCGTCGGCGTCGTGCTCCAGATGGCCCACGTCAGTGATGTTACGGACGTAGCGCACCTTGTAGCCGATGTGCTGAAGGTAGCGGAACAGGAGGTCGAAGGTGATGGCAGGACGCGCATGTCCCAGATGTGCGTCGCCGTATACTGTGGGGCCGCAGACATATAACCCTACACGACCCTCCACAATGGGCTTGAAGAGGACCTTGCTTCTGCTCAGGGTATTATAAATCAACAAAGGTTGGTTACTCATAATAGATTCCTTTTATTATAACGATATTATTCACTTGTGATACCTATGGCAATACCTTCTTACTGTCCTCTTCGATTATGGACAGAAGATGAGAGGTAGCTTCCTCCTCCGGGATATTCATCTCTACGCACTCCTTGCCGCGATAGAGGCTGACCTTGCCACGGGCGGCACCGACGTAGCCATAGTCCGCATCGGCCATCTCGCCGGGGCCGTTTACGATACAGCCCATGATGGCAATCTTCAGGCCCGACAGGCGTTTGGCAAGCTCCTCGTTTTCCTTGCCGGCCTGCTCGAAGGCAGCCTTGATACGCTGAATGGTGGCGGGGAGGTCGTAGAGGGTGCGTCCGCAGCCGGGGCAGGAGATAAACTCCGTCTTGGTGGTGCGCAGGCGGGCTGCCTGCAGCAGACTGTAGGCCACGGGAATCTCGTTCTCGGGCGGCTCGCTGAGCGAGACACGGATAGTGTCGCCGATGCCGTCGATGAGCAGGGCGCCGATGCCTACGGCGGACTTCAGTCGGCCGTCTTCGCCCTCGCCAGCCTCCGTCACGCCTAAGTGCAGCGGGAAGGTCATGCCCTCGGCATCCATGGCCTTGCACAGCAGGCGCACGCTCTCCACCATGACGACGGTGTTCGAGGCCTTAATGGAGACGACCACATTCATAAAATGTTCGCGTACGCATACGCGCAGAAACTCCATGCACGACTCCACGATGCCCTCGGGCGTGTCGCCGTAGCGCGACATGATGCGGTCGGAGAGCGACCCGTGGTTGACGCCGATACGCACGGCCGTGCCGTGCTCGCGGCAGATATTGAGGAAAGGTATGAGGCGATCTTCAATGCGCTTCAACTCAGCGGCATACTCCTCGTCGGTGTAATCAAGATGCTTGAACTTGCGGGCGGTGTCGACATAGTTGCCAGGGTTGATGCGCACCTTCTCGCAGTAGAGGGCTGCAACGTCTGCCACGCCAGGGTTGAAGTGGACATCTGCCACCAATGGCACAGTGCAGCCGGCAGCACGTACCCGCTCGCGGATGACAGCCATATTCTCTGCCTCGCGAACGCCCTGCGTCGTCAGCCTGACCAGCTCGCCGCCGGCGGCAGCGATGGCTAAGATCTGTCGCACACAACCGTCGGTTTCCATCGTCGACGTCGTACACATAGACTGCACCCGCACGGGGTTGTCGCCACCGATGCCTATCGAGCCTACGAGCACTTCGTGAGTCTTTCGTCTTTGCATAGAATAGAATTTGCTTGCAAAGATACGGCGTTAACGAAGAAAGACAAAACTTTTTTGCATTTTTCAATCTTCAATCCCTACTTTCAATTTGCATTTTTCACTTTTTACTTAATTAATATTTATCCTTTATTCTTTATTATTCATTTCTTTGTACCTTTGCAAAGGTTTTTAACGCGAATAAGAAAGACAATGAAAACAAAACAAAATTGGTTCCTTGCCGCAGTTCTCACTCTTTTCTGCGGCATATGCATTGTAACATGTTGCCACGACGGCAAAGACGAACCCGTAATAAATCCTACTGAGGACACGAGCCAGTTCGTAACAATCACAGATGTCGTACCCGACGCTATCCTCGAAATTCGCTACTTCAGCACATATAACTTCGTTGGCGCGCGCATCGACGGCTACGAGGAGCCAACGGCATTGCTGACGCGGCAGGCTGCCGTCGCCCTGAAGGCCGTGAGCGACGACGTGCGCTCGCAAGGCTACCGCCTGAAGATATACGATGCCTACCGGCCACAGCAGGGCGTCGACCATTTCGTGCGCTGGGCGGCCGACATACCGGACACGTTGATGAAGCCATATTTCTATCCCGACCTCGACAAGAGCGTCCTCTTCGAGCAGGAGTATATCTACGAGAGGAGCGGGCACACACGCGGCAGCACAGTGGACCTGACGCTCTTCGACATGGCAACGGAGAAAGAGCTCGATATGGGCGGCACGTTCGACTGGTTCGGCCCTGAGAGCCACCCCGACTTCTGCGGAAATCCCGAGACGGGCGAGTACACGGGCGACAACAGCAAGAGCCCCGCCAGCCGCAGCATCACTCAGGAGCAGTTCGACCACCGCATGATCCTGCGACGCGCCATGCTTGCCCACGGTTTCAACCCCATTGATACGGAGTGGTGGCACTTTACACTTAAGAACGAGCCTTTCCCCGATACCTATTTCACCTTCCCTGTAAGGCAACTAAACCCGAATCCGTCATTAAAGGAATAAAGGAGGCTCACCTATCTATCGGTAGTGGCAGCCTCTCCTAAATCCTCCCCTAAAGGGAAGGACTTCTGCCGCGGTACTCCCCTTCCCTTCAGGGGAGGGGTAGGGTGAGAGGCTTCATTTATTCCATTCTTTGGCTATGTTATGCAACAATCATGGGAACCATCAATCGTATTGGATAATGATGGAAGCGGTATTACATCTAACGGAACGAATAAAACCTTTGTCAGCAAAACAGCAGTTAATGTTGAAGGTAAACTTGGAACTGGTTGGATGACTCGTAAGGGATTTGCAGAAAAAATGAGGCGTATAGGTCATTTTGCAGGCTGGAAACGACCTATACGCCGAAAAAGTTATGTGTCTGTAGCCTTAGTCTTCCTTTGCTCCTCGCCACTGGCTTTTTGCCAGGTCGAAGGCAATGGAGGTTGTCTTACGCAGTGGCTCGAATAGTAGTGAGTTCTGCTGCGACTCCTCTTTCACGAGGTGCGTTATGGCAAGCACATTGCAGCAGATGCCGAGGATGAGCGCGTACTTAATCAAGCCTATGAAGGCGCCTCCCATGCCGTTGATGCCGTCGAGGCCAGCCCACTCGAGCAGCTTGGTGAGCAGCGAGCCGAGCAGGCCGAGTATTATGGGCACTCCCATCCAGATGAGTATGAAGGCAATGATGCTGGCTATGCTGGGCGGTGTGCCTATGTGGGGCGCCAGCTCGTAGCCTACTTGTTCATAGAGGTGGTAGGCTACATAAAGTCCTACGAAGACACCCACGAGTCCCAACACTTCTTTCAGGAGCCCGTTGCTCCACCCTTTCCATGCGCCCAACACGAGCACTATGAGGAATATTATATCAAAACCGTTCATTTTGTTTAATTCATAATTATGAACTCAAGTTTCGGAATTAGCGAATAACCTATGATTTTCAAATATTTATTTTATCAAGAATTAGAGATTTAGAGTCTTTTTCTGCACTACTAAGCAATGAAGAATTCTCTAATTCTCTAATTCTTGATTAAAAATATAACTTCCGAAACTTGAGTTATGAATTGAGCCTTGTTCAGAGTTTTGCTTTTACCTCAATCTCCTGGAAGGTCTCGATGGTGTCGCCTTCGCGAATGTCGCTGTAGCCCACGAGCGAGATACCGCATTCGAAGTTGGTATTGACCTCCTTGACGTCGTCCTTGAAGCGCTTGAGGGCGTCGATGGCTCCGGTGTGTATGACGATGCCGTCGCGTATGACTCGCGCTTTGTTTGTGCGGCTGACTTTTCCGTCGACGACGTAGGCTCCGGCCACAACGCCGACCTTTGAGATGTGGAATACCTGACGTACCTCGAGCTGGGCCGTGATTTCCTCTTTGAGTTCGGGTGCGAGCATTCCTTCCATGGCCTCTTTGACTTCCTCGATGGCATCGTAGATGATGCTGTAGGTGCGTATCTCTACGCCCTGCTGCTCGGCTGCCTTGCGTGCGCCAGCCGAGGGTCGTACCTGGAATGCTACGATGATGGCGTCTGAGGCTGCTGCGAGCGAGACGTCGTTCTCGGAGATCTGTCCGACGGCTTTGTGTATGACGTTGACGGCTATCTTCTCTGTCGAGAGCTTGATGAGCGAATCGGAGAGGGCTTCTATGGAGCCGTCGACGTCGCCCTTGACGATGACGTTCAGCTCCTGGAATCCACCCTGCTCTATGCGTCGTCCTATCTCGTCGAGTGTGAGGTGGTGCTGTGTGCGTATGCCCTGCTCGCGCTGCAGCTGCTCGCGCTTCGAGGTTATCTCGCGGGCTTCCTGGTCGCTCTCCATGACGTGGAAGGTGTCGCCGGCCTGCGGTGCGCCGTTGAGGCCGAGCACGGTGGCGGCCTGTGCGGGGCCTATCTCCTTGATGCGCTGTCCGCGTTCGTTGAACATAGCCTTGATACGTCCGTAGTTGGTGCCGGCGAGCAGTATGTCGCCCTGATGTAGTGTGCCGTTGGAGCAGAGCACGGTGGCGACGTATCCGCGGCCCTTGTCGAGCGACGACTCTATGATTGAGCCTGTGGCCTTGCGGTTGGGGTTTGCCTTAAGGTCGAGCATCTCGGCTTCGAGCAGCACTTTCTCCATGAGCTCGGGCACGCCCATGCCTTTCTTGGCGCTGATGTCCTGGCTTTGGTATTTGCCGCCCCAGTCCTCGACGAGGAAGTTCATCTGAGCGAGGTGTTCCTTTATCTTCTCGGGGTTGGCAGCGGGCTTGTCAATCTTGTTTATGGCGAAGACGATGGGCACACCTGCCGCTACGGCATGGTTGATGGCTTCCTTCGTCTGCGGCATGATGTCGTCGTCGGCAGCGATGATGATGATGGCGATGTCCGTCACCTGTGCACCACGTGCACGCATGGCGGTGAAGGCTTCGTGGCCTGGGGTGTCGAGGAAGGTGATGTGTCGTCCGTCGTCGAGTTTTACGTTGTAGGCGCCGATGTGCTGGGTGATGCCTCCGGCCTCGCCTGCGATGACGTTGGTCTTGCGTATGTAGTCGAGCAGCGATGTCTTACCGTGGTCGACGTGTCCCATGACGGTGACGATGGGCGCGCGGGGCACGAGGTCTGCCTCGTCGTCCTCTGCTTCGTGTACGGCTTCGCTGACATCGGCGCTGACGTATTCGGTCTGAAATCCGAACTCGTCGGCCACGAGGTCTATCGTCTCTTTGTCCATGCGCTGGTTGATGCTGACCATGACGCCGAGGCTCATGCAGGTGCCTATGACTTGCGTGACGGGCACGTTCATCATTGAAGCCAGTTCGTTGGCCGTGACGAACTCTGTCAGCTTAAGGATCTTGGACTCTTGCTCCTGCTGCTCGAGTTCTGCTTCGATGCCGGCGCGTATGTTCTCGCGCTTCTCGCGGCGGTACTTGGCGCCCTTGCCGAGCGAGGCGTTCTTGCCGGAGGTGAGGCGGGCGAGTGTCTCGCGCACCTGCTTTGCTATCTCCTCGTCGCTCTGTTCTACGGGCAGCACTACTTCCTTAGGCTGGTTCTTGCGTTTCTTCTTGCCGCCTTGTGCCTGCTGGCCTGCCTGCTGGTTAGCGCCTTTGTTTTTCTTCGACTGCTGGCCACCCTGGTTCTGCTGCTTGGCGGCTTCGGCTTTGATGTCCACGCGCTCGCCTTTCTTCTTGTTGCGGCCTCCCTGCTGACCTGAGGCCGAGGCAGCGCCTCCGCGTCCGCGCTTCTTGGAGCGTGGCGGGCGTGTGCTCTGGTTGATGGCGTCGAGGTCTATATGTCCTTTGATGTTCAGGGTCAGGGCGGACTCGTCAGAACTCTTGACGCGGAAGACGCCATCAATCTCTTCGAGTTCTACGCTGCCTTTTTTCTTCTTAAGCTTCGGCTCAGCGGCAGCAGGTTGAGCGGCAGGTCGTGGGTCGGCTGTCGGTTGAGCAGCCGGAGCCTCTGAGACTGCGGGTTGCGTTTTCTCAGCCTGAGGTGCGGCGGCAGTCTCGACCTTTGTCTCGACCTTTGTCTCAGCCTTTGTCTCGGGCTTAGGTTCTGCCTTAGTCTCAGGCTTGGGTTCGGGCTTTGCCGGTTCCGGCGTGGCCTTAGGCTTGGCATTGAGGTCTATGTGCCCGACGATTTTTGGCTTCTTCACCTCGGTCAGCGGCAGTGCCTTGTCGTCCTCGGTGAGTACGATTGTCTCTTTCTTCTCCTTGGCCTTACGAGCCGAAGAAATCTGCTGAGCGGCCGCCTTCATGCCTTTGTCGCGGTTGAACTCCGCCTGCACGAGAGCGTACTGCTCATCAGTAATTGTGGCGTTAGGGTTGGCTTCAACCTCGGTAAATCCTTTCTTATTGAGGAAATCGACGAGGGTTTGCAGTCCTACACTACATTCTTTTGTGACTTTATTGATTCTTATAGGCATATGCGTCAGAGATAACATGAAGGACGACCCTGCTGCCCCTCGCTGCGGGTGAGGGACGTAGAATGTGTCTTATCGGTAGGAATCCTTCACAATTATAATAGGTAACGATGATTTAGTTATATGAAGTGGATATGCTCTCTTCCCTCAAGTTAAAGGGATGTTCTTGGGCTCTTAGCTTTCAGGAGCGTCGCCGCCTTCTTCTTCCTCTGGGAATTCGGCACGCAGGATGCGGAGCACTTCGTCTACCGTTTCTTCCTCGAGGTCAGCATTCTTCACGATCATCTCGCGCGGAGCTTCGAGCACCGAGCGTGCAGTAGTCCAGCCGTTGTTCTTCAGTTCCTCGATGACCCACTCGTCGATCTCGTCCTTGAAGTCGTCGAGGTGGATGTCGTCCTCAAGGTCCTCGGTGTCGCCCTCGGGCACCTCGCGATAGACATCGATGACGGTGTCTGTGAGCATGGATGCCAGACGTATGTTGAGTCCTCCCTTACCGATGGCGAGGCTAACCTGATCTGGGTCGAGATATACCTCGCAGTGCTTCTGAGCCTCATCGAGGTTGATGCTGTTGATTTGTGCCGGTCCGAGGGCGCGAGCTATGAGCAGCTGCGGGTTGGACGTCCACTGAATGACGTCGAGGTTCTCGCCTCTGAGCTCACGTACGATGCCGTGTACGCGGCTGCCACGTACGCCGACACAAGCTCCTACGGGGTCGACGCGGTCGTCGTAGCTCTCGACGGCTATCTTGGCGCGCTCGCCGGGGACACGTGCTATCTTACGTATGGCAATGATGCCTTCGGCTATTTCTGGCACCTCGGCCTCGAGCAGTCGCTGCAGGAAGACAGGGCTTGTGCGTGAGAGGATAATCTTGGGGTTGCCGGTGCTGTTGTCAACGCGCGAAATGACGGCGCGGGCAGGCTCGCCCTTACGGAAGAAGTCGCCTGGAATCTGCTCGCCTTTGGGCAGCAGCAGCTCATTGCCTTCTTCGTCGAGCAGCAGCACTTCCTTGTGCCATACCTGATAGACTTCGGCCGAGATGATGTCGCCGACCATGTCCTTGTACTTGTTGTAGAGGGCATCGTGCTCAAGCTCGAGGATGCGTGAGGCGAGGGTCTGGCGCAGGGTGAGAATGGCGCGGCGGCCGAATTTCGAGAAGTCAACGGGCTCCGACACATCTTCGCCCACCTCATAGTCATCGGCTATCTGCCGGGCCTCGCTCAGGCTTATCTGCAAGTTGGGGTCTTCCACTTCATCGTCCTCGACCACGGTGCGGTTGCGGTAGATCTCGAAGTCGCCTTTGTCGGGGTTGACGATGACGTCGTAGTTCTCGTCAGAGCCCTGCATCTTGGCGATGACATTGCGGAAGCTTTCTTCGAGCACGCTCACGAGCGTCGCCCGGTCGATGTTTTTTGTCTCTTTGAACTCTGAGAAGGAGTCGATGAGAGCATTGTTTTGTTTCTTTGCCATAGATATTTTGTTTTTTCGTTATTCCATTATTTCGGTTTTTTCGTTATGACATTGTTGCGTCATTTGAAGTCTATCAGGTAGCGGCCGCTCTTGACATCAGACATAGGCAGTTCGATGTCCACGTCTTGCATCACGGGGCGTTTCTTGCCCTCTACCTGCACCTTCTGGCGTGTGATGAGCGTGACGCTGTCGGCCAAAACCTCCTTGAGCACTCCTTTGAGCTTGCGGCCGTCAACGGTGAGGATTTCCACATCCTTTCCCACATGGTTCTGCCACTGGCGCAGCACCTTGAAGGGTTGTCCGAGACCGGCGCTACCCACTTCCAGCTCGTAGTCCTCCTCGTCGCGGTTAAGGTGGTCTTCGATGAATCGCGAGAGCTGCACGCAGTCGTCAATCCATACGCCGTCGGCATGGTCTATCTCTACAGTGATGCAGTCGTCGGGCGTCACCGTCAGGTCAGTAAGGAAATAATCTTTGCCGTCGAGCCACTGCTCAACCAGCTCATTCACTTTTTGCTTGTCGATCATTCTTGTTGTTTCGTTTAACAATGAAGCGAAGAACCTTAGCGGCCCCTCGCTTCCTCACGTTTGCGCCGCAAAAGTATTTAAAAATTTTGTAGCGGCCAAAAAATCAGCTAATAAAATCACTCTTTCGGCATTATTTCTTTACAAAAACAGCCTTTAGCCGGTGAAATAGGTCTTTTTTATTTCTTTCCGACGTGAATCCAGTCGACGTCGAGCCAGCCACGCGAGGCTGTGAGCTGTGGGCAAGCTGCCACGAAGCCGAACTTGGCCCCAATCCATTTCCCTGGCTTCATGGCAAAAGCCTTTCCCACGTCGCGGAAGCGGTGTCCGTCGGTGCTGTAGGCAAAGCGGCACTGTCCGTCGACTACGTTCATGCGCAGGTAAATGTCGAGATAGTTGGCCGGGGCATAGGGTATGGTGTCGCAGCGTGAGGGCTTCAGGGTTGCCAGCCGTTCTGTCTGCTCCGCGCCGCCGCCTTCGGCATCGAGGCACGTGCGTTGCTGAAGCACGAAGAGGTCGCCCTCGCGGACGACGGCCAGCACCGAGTAGTCGCGCCCCATCATCACGAGACCGCCCCATTGCGCCTCCTCCTTAGCTGCGAAGCACACTTTGGCCGTGGCTGTGAAGCGCGGAGCCGTAGTCTTCTGCAGCAGCAGGTTTGGCGCCTGCCATAGATTGCCCTCCTGCAAGAGTGTGTAAAGGCGATAGCAGCCGTCGGCTGTAGGCTGCCCCCACAGCTGGTTGTAGTTGGCGTGCCACTGCCACTGCAGTCCCATGCCTCCGTCGAAGTCATCGCTCTCAGCTGGGTTGACGACAGTGGTGGTTGCCGCCTTGGGCTTGCGGAAGGAGGCATAGGGTATGCCCTTGTTGCCCATGACAGGCCATCCGCTGCTCCAGTCCACGGGTTGGAGGTATACGACGCGACCGTAGGCTCCTTTGTCGTTGAAATGCAGGAACCAGTCTTCGCCCTGTGGCGTGCGGATCCAGCCTCCTTGGTGGGGGCCGTTAATGTCCGTGGCACCCTGCCACATCACGCGGCGCCACTTATAGGGGCCGTAGACAGAGCGCGAACGCATGGCCAGCTGCCAGCCCATGGCCACTCCTCCAGCCGGGCACATAATCCAGTAGTAGCCATCGTGCCGATATAGTTTTGGACCTTCGCTGGTGTGGTTCTCCTGTCCGCCGTCGAAGACTATGCGTGGCTGACTGATGGCATGAGTGCCGTCGGCCGACAGCTCTCGCATACTGAGCACAGAGTTGAATCCGGCACGCGAGCCGGCCCAAGCGTTGACGAGATAGCAGCGGCCATCGTCGTCCCACAGCGGGCACGGGTCTATCATGCCACGTCCGGCAACGACGCAGACGGGCGCCTGCCAAGGTCCTTCGGGGCGCTCGGCCTTCACCATGAAGATTCCGCGGTCTGGGTCGCCCCAATAGATGTAGAAGCATCCCTCGTGGTGTCGGATTGCCGGAGCCCAGACACCTTTGCCGTGGGCCGGGATGTCGAAGGCGTCGTGCGGCAGTAATTCTGCCAGTGCATGCCCAACGAGAGTCCAGTTCACAAGGTCGCGTGAATGGAGTATGGGCAGCCCCGGCACACAGTTGAACGATGAAGCCGTGAGATAGTAGTCGTCGCCTACGGCACAGACGTCAGGGTCGCTGTAGTCGGCATAGAGCACGGGGTTGGTGTAGGTGCCGTCGCCATTGTCGGGCGACCACACATCTGAGCGCTGTGCGTAGCTTGTTGCCGACAAGAGGGCTACAGCTGCCAATATGCAGAACTTTCTCATGCTTTTTCTGGATATAAAGGTTGTTTTGTAAGGCTGAATGTCAAGGACACGAATGTTGTCAATGAGCCTGTCGCCACCGCTGAGCGCGCAGGGCCATGTTCTGCTGCAGACATTCGCTGTAGAGCCATGGTTCGCAGCTATGGATGTCGCCGACGTTTATGAAGTCGCGGTACGGCTTGTATTCCGCTCCGCTGTAGCCACTAACGACGAGCACGTGGTGTTGCTCATCGACGCTGACAGTGATGCTGTCGTGGAGGATGGCCGGTGTGCTGTCGGTGTGCCAGTTGACGGGATTTATACAGCAGCAGGATGCTGCAATGACGGGCTTGGCGTAGCGCACGTCCTTTACGGTGTTGTAGCAGATGGTGACGCCCGTGTCGTCCTTGCCCTGAGCGGGCTTGATGCGGTGGCAGCTGGTCGTGTCGGCCTCCGTCACCTTATACCCGAGCACATAGGCTGCAGCCAGCTGCCCGTAAGTGGCATCGCTCATGTGCTTGAGCAACTCTACCACGGCTATGCCGCCTTGGCTGAACCCCACGATGATTAGCGGCCTGCAGATGTCACGCTGGCTCTGGAAGATGTCGAAGGCCTTGCAGACATCGGCCATCGGCAGGCGCGTACGGCTGTGGATGCTGTCCTCGTTTTGAGTCATGAACGTCTCGATGGTCGTGTGGCGATAGTACGGTGCATAGAAACGGTTTCCGGGAGCCATGTACGCGGCCACGCGGTTAATTTCGATTCCCATATGGTCACGATGCTGAGGATTCCACACGTCGGCATAGTGGCAGGTGCGGCCGTCTGCCGTTTGCCAGTCCTCCTCCCACGTCGATACGACATAGAAGATGTCTGCACCGGTGCCCATTGAGTCGGAGTCGCACGTGACCCACATGGCAGGGTCGCAGTAGTCTGGGGCATCAGGCACGGGCGCGGCATACGTCGTTGCAAGCCTGTCGGCCCTACTACCACCTACAGCGGAGGCTGCCGTAGTGCAGGCTATTGTGCAGGCTATTACGCAGGCTAATGGGCAGGCTGTTAGCCATTGTCTCATCGTTGTCATAATCTTCTTATCTGTGATTATCCAAAGAACATAAATGCCACTGCGATGGCGGCAACGATAGAAGCCAGGTCAGCAATAAGCCCGCATGGCAGTGCATAGCGAGTGTTGCGTATGCCTACGGAACCGAAGTAGACAGCCAGGATGTAGAACGTTGTGTCCGTAGAGCCCTGGAAGATACAGCTGAGGCGACCCGCAAACGAGTCGGCGCCGTAGGTCTGCATACACTCCAGCATCATACCCCGTGCGCCGCTGCCGCTCAGAGGCTTCATCAGGGCAGTAGGCAGAGCCTGAGTGATGTCGGCATTCCCGCCGCAGGCTTCAACGACCCATCCAATGCCACTGAGCAGCCAATCCATAGCCCCAGAAGCGCGAAAAACGCCGATTCCAACGAGAATAGCTATCAGATAGGGGATGATGCTCACTGCCGTAGAGAAACCGCCTTTGGCTCCTTCGATGAAGGCATCGTAGACATTAATCCGCTTGCGAATACCCGCAAAGATGAACGTGATGATGATGCCGAGCAGGATGACGTTGGCTATGTTGTCTGAGAACACGCCCATCGCCTCTCGCGAAAGGACCTGTGCAGCCCATGCCATACCCGCCACGATGAGCGAGAAGAGCGCCAGCGTGATGAGCACAGGGCGATTCCAGAGGCTGATGCGCTGAATGGCTCCTGTCACCGCCACGCCCACCACCATCGAGATGAGCGTGGCCAACAGTATCGGGACAAAGACATCTGTTGGGGCAGCTGCGCCCAACTGGGCACGATAGGCCAGGATGCTCACCGGTACAATGGTCAGGCCCGCAGTGTTCATCACCAGGAACATAATCATCGAGTTGGAGGCCGTGTCCTTCTGCGTGTTCAGCTCTTGCAGACCTTCCATGGCCTTCAAGCCCATCGGCGTGGCTGCATTATCCAACCCCAGCATATTGGCGGATAGGTTCATGAAGATGTTGCCCATGACGGGATGCCCTTCAGGGATTTCTGGGAACAAGCGGCGGAACAGCGGCGACAGCCACTTGGCCAGACGCTCTACCATGCCGCCTTGCTCGCCAATCTTCATAATGCCCATCCACAATGACAGCACGGCAGTCAAGCCCAACGAGATCTCAAAGCCAGTTTTTGCCGATTCCATCGTAGAATTCATGATGGCGGGAAACACTTCGACATCGCCGAAGAAGACGAGTTTCACCACTGCCACCGCTGCGGCGATGACGAAGAATGCAATCCAAATATAGTTCAGGGCCATTGTTGCTGATAAAGATGTTTAATGTAGAAGTTAAAAAGATTAGTAACTGTATTTTACCACTTCACGTCCGGTGCTGATGAGGTAGATGTCACGCTGTCTGAGAGGCACGAAGCGCTCGGGACCATCGTATTTCTTGCTGTAGATAATCATGCCAGACGAGTTGAACACGCGCAGGTGGTCGCCCTTCTCGAGGCCTCTCACGTTGACGCCGCCCTCGGCAGGCTCCAGCTTGATATGGATGTCCTTAGCCCGATCTTCGCGCATGGCACGTATGGCCGTCGGATTCTCGTGCGGCAGCAGTGCGATGTGATAGGCATTCTGGCTGCCGAAATAGTTCGCTACATGTCCATGGGCAAAATCATCGTCGGTAGGAGAGTCGCCGACGTAGGTGTCATCAAACAGATGGGTGGTCAGGTAGGCGTCAGTCTGCATCTTGACACCTGAGATCTGCACCGTAGCGTATGCCTTGCGCACGCCGCCGTAGTCCTCGAAATCGTCTGCCGTGAGGGTGACTACAGCCTCGTCAGCGAGAGGCACAATGATGGAGGGATGGGGATAGAGGCCTACGGCAATCTTGTTGTTAGACTTCAGGCCGTAAAGCGAATGATCGATGACTTCTACGACATAGTAGTTTGTTTCATCCTTCACCCCATGGCGCACGAGTTTCAGCTCGATGCTCTCCAAGTCGACGTGGTCAGGCTTCTCGCGCGACTTAGTCTGCCGAATGAAGCTCTGGGCTTTGCGCTTAGGATGATTCTGGGCGCGGAATGTGTTGAGGTACTCGACAGACACGGAATTGGTGATATATCCGTCGAAGCTGTCGTCGAGAGGATATTGCACGACGAATGTACGCGTCTGCATCGGTGCAAGGTAGGAGTCTGGAATCTCGAATTCCATCCCGTTGATGGTGGCCGTGACGGAGCGTATGCTGGATGTGCCGGTGTTCATCACTTTTACAGCAACGGGCAGCGTAGTGCTGCCAAGGAGAGCCAGGCTGGAGTAGCCCATGTCGTAGTCGAAGCTATTGGTAAAGTAGCGCTCGTTGGTCATGATGGCGGCAGCGCCAGACTCTATGTCTGCCAGCGTATAGACCACCTTGATGTGAGCGTCATCGAGCACGCCATCGAAGTCGGTCATCATTAGCTCGTCACGCTCGGCGCCGAGGGTGAGCGGTGCGCTTACAAAAGGTGAGGGCTGGAGGCTGATGCGCGAGGCGTTAAGGAAGTTGAGCGGCTGTTCGGTGAACGACTCGGTGCCGTTCTCGTTGTGCGCGTTATTGCTCACTTCGGTCCAGAGGATAGCGAAGTCCGACTGGTTACGTGCAGCGCGGTCGCAGATTATCTTGACGCGGTTTGGTGAGCTGTAGTTGGCGCCGATGTCGTTGCCCATGAGTCCGTCGGCATAGCCGTTCATGGAGAGCGTCTTGACGTAGACATCGCGGGTGGAATCGTTCTTCTCGTACAGAAGAGCGATTACTGAATGCTGGCCTACGCGGTTCATAAAGAAGTGGACAGGCTTCAGTGTCTCGTTCTTCTGGAAGAGCTTCTTCCCTGCCACATCCACGGAAGAATAGACGAAGCGGCGCGTGTGACGAATGGAATCAAGGGGATAGCTGTCGAGATTAGTTCCGACGAGCACCGTGTCGTTGCGCATCATCAGGTCGTATTCGGTTGCCACGAGGTCGCCGTTGAGGTCGTGGAGGGGGATGGGCGCAGACCAGGCCTTGCCGTCGAAGATGGACAGCACCAGTTGCCCGACAAGCGCACTGCCGTAGATGGAATCGACGTCGGTGTCGTCCTCGTTGATTTGCGAGACGATGTCGCCGTGCTGCCAGATGCAGGCGGCCTTGCCATCGTCCTGGATGGTGACTACGGGTTTTGTGTCGACATGTCCGTCGTCGGGAGCGATGGTAAAGCGTTGCCATTGTCCGCCTTGCTGGCGCATCTTGGCCACGATCCGTGTCCGTGCTGCCAGCTCGTTGGTCTTGCTGAGTGCCGATTCCGTGTCAAGTTCATCGGGGTCGATGGTACGTCCAAGTTGCTCGTACACCACTACTTCATTCTCTCCTCGCTTCGAGCGCATGTGACGTGTGGCGTTCAAGCCCTCGTCAGATAGTGCCGAAGTGGTGTTGGTGTTGAGATCCATGAGCATGACGCGGTCGTCGTTATAGTCTGTCGGTTCAGCCAGATCGTTGTAAACGACGTGGTCGTTGTCCAGGAAATGCGGATTGGCATCGCTGGCCACGTCGGCCACCAGTGTCTGACCGTAGTCATCGGGGGTGAGGGCCGGCAACTTGCGGTAGCTCTCGCCTACGGTTTTTACGTTGTTTTTGTCTGTGAGCCAATAGGGGAAATGGGGGTGGAGAGGATTAAATCCGTCGTCTGGTATATAAAATTTCTTGCCGAAATACACTCCTGCGCGTCCGGCCCACTGGAACCCGAATGTGCGCACATTGGCGTAGGCTTCGACCCCAACGCCGCACATGGCGTAGAGTCCGAAGCACGAACGGTCAGACTGGAAGGGTGTTGCGTAGCCAAGCATGAACCCGAGTTTTCCGCCTCCGCGTACGCCGAGGTTGGCTGCGAAGATGGGGTTGGAGGGTACACAGAGCTCTGCCCACAATCCTGCGCGCATCTTGCCTGAAAATGAGAGGAAGAAGCCGAAGTTGTCCGACGATATGGGGTAATTGGTGTTGAAGGTCTTCACGCCGACGTCAACCTGGAGGTTAGTCTCGAAGACACCACCCATGCCAAACCCTGGAATCTTCTTGAGCAGTTCTGCCACAGCCCCGCTGCTCCAATATTTGTCGAGCAGGCTGGGCGACCCGAGGCAGAGTCCGTAGCCGAAGGTGCCGGAGAGTTCTTCGAGCATGATTGCCTGGCCCGCGTTACCCGTCTTGAGCAGTCTGTCGAAGTTTACGCTGAACTTGATTTTGCCACTACCGAAGAATCCGATTCCGATTTTGTTGTAGTCGATGCTGCAGATGTCGTCCATCTCCTGTGCGTACCAGTTGTCGAACTTGCGCGTGTCGCCTACATTATTATATTTCATATCATCGTGGTCTGTGCTGTTATACCAGGTGTTTCCCGAATCTGGGCTATCCTCGATGAAATTCTTTGCTTCCCTGCGCATCTCTGTGATATCTTCCCCCTCCCCCTTTGTATCCTGCCTCTTATAAGTGAGGATGGTGGTTGAGGTGAGTTTCTGCTTGTCCATGTCATAGACCAAGGAACTGCTCATCTTGAAGTAAGGTCCCAGATTGAGCTTGAAGGCTGAAGGGAAGTTGAACGAGCAACCTTGCTCTTTGTAGTTGTCGGACAATTTTTCCTCGTCGGCGGAAGCGAGCATATCGTTCTGGGTATAATCCTCGCCCGCCTGCTTTATGGCCGAACGGTCAATAGACAGATTACGCAGGTATGGGAACTTGTCGTAGGTGTTGCCGTTGGACTCCAACCGAAGTTCGCATATCGTATTGGTAGGAACCGTCCCCACCAGGTTGAACTTCGCAAAGTAGTAGTCGCGGGTGAAGCCTGGATGCTCATTGGCATAGACGCCTGTGATTTGAGGATAAGCTGCCTCATACTCGTTCTGCGTGTCGATGTCCGTGGCGATGAGTCTTATGCCGTAAGTGTCGTGCTCGTTGACACTTGAATAAGCAAGTTCGAGATTGCACAGGCGCTGCACCCAGTTGCCGTCCAGGAGCTTGGGCCACGTGTTGCCGGCATCCTCCATATACGTGATGGTGTCGGCCTGCACGTTCTTCGAGAGGTCGTAGTCCACCACGTCGCAGATGCTGTAGTCCTGCCCGTTGTGTTCCTCCACCGTCTTGGTGTCGTTCAGCGCGTACAGATGCTGACTGCTCACGCCTATCTTGTCGTCCTCCTTGTTGTCGATGAACAGGGTGACATTGTCTGTGCAGCGCTCCAAATCCACTACGCCATCCCTGTCGGCGGCTCCGGCATAGCGATAGACAATGGGATAGTAGTCATCGGTAAGAATCTCGATATAAGCGGGATTACCATACGTCAGCACCTTATGCACTTTCTTCTTGCGGTCGTATCCGAGATATTTCACTTCCTTGACGCCAGTGCTCTTGCCATATTCATCTACAGCATCCACGTTCATGCTGGCTCGGCTTACGACCCCGCCCATCTCATTGAACAATCCGAGATAGAGCGTGTCGTAGCGCTCATACAACCCGGAGCCAATCCAGTTGAAATTCACCAGTTCGCGGTTCTCGTGCTTGTCCATGACGAAACGCGTTGAGAGCACCGTACGCTCGAAGTTGGGGTCCAGGGTCACGCCGGTGTGCAGACGGGTCTTGTCCAGACGCAACTTGTGCTTTCCGCTCAGCAGCATCACGTCAACAAGGTTGTTGCCAGTGGGGACGTAGAAGCTTTGGAAAGCAGAATCCCGCAGGGCGAGCAGGTGAGTATCTACGTGGTATTCGCCCTGCGAATCGGTATATCCTAAGCGGTACTGAAGGCTATAACTCTCTTTCTCGAGTTGTCGCTTGGAATCCAGCTGGAACGTGTAGAGGTTGCTGTCGTCCCAGTCGGCAACGTAGTATTTGAAACCTATCGCTTTCTGTTCTTCGCCTGTCTTCCAGACGCGGATGCTGATGGGGTCGTCCTGACGCATCACGTTGAGAAAGAAATAGCGGCTCACGGTAATCGACTTGGGGCGTCCAATCGTGTCCTCCACTTCCACCTGATAGCTGTTGGTGCCATTCGTGCCGTCGTCGATGCGGAAACAGAGCAGACAATGGTCGCGCATACGCCAGAACTGGCGTTGCTGGGCCTTGTACTTCACGTCTTCCGAAGCGAACATCTGCTTTACCTGGTCCACTTCCACGACGTTACCAGCCAGCTCCTTGTCCTTCACCTCGCGCCAGTTCAGGCCCGATTCAGTATCCTCGAGGGCGTTGAAGTTCAACACGTCAGTGACATTATTGGCAAAATACAGTTTGAAATCCTGAGCCGGCAGCAGCGTTGCTACTGTCAGCGTGATAGCTAACAAAAATATCTTTCTCATTATGCGTGGGCGTTTTGTTACATGTTATTGATTCAGTGTGTATGGGTCTCACTCTAATCGTCATCCCAAACGCTGTATCGTCCTTGCTCTTTTGTCAACGACTCATTCGTCTCATCGTTCGGGTCGAAAGGCAATTCCTTTGTTGTTGAAGCGATCAACACCGAGGGTTGTACATACTTGCAACGGGTAATCGGGATTATATATTCTTTCTTATTCATGTCTGTTGGGCGTTTCTGTTACTTAATAGCTACTTTCTTTCCGTTGACAATATAGATTCCCTTAGGAAGAGAAGGCACGGCACTGACAGAGGACACCGGGACGCGACGTCCGTCGATTGTATAGACGGCTGGCACTTGTTGCTGGCGCGTGCCGATGACCTCGGCAATCTCGGTGGTGAGGTCACGTCCTATCTTCACCATCAGTGAGGTCGGACCTTCGATGATGTTGTTGCGTGTCAGGTAGGCACGATAAGGCGGTATCTCCTCGCCATTGTACTTGAAGAAGCCCACCTGCCCGTCGCGGTTGCGGCCCAGGGTGAGCATGCTGCCCTCATTGGCCGTCTCCTGGTTCACGGGCACGCCAAACCTATCATCCTGTCCTATGAAACTGCCTATGAACCGGTTGTTGTACATCTCTATGGACGGTAGTGACTCATGGTACTTGTACAGAGGATAGATGCCGGGCTGCTCGGCCTTGATGGCTACCGGTGTAGAGTGAGGCACCTTTCTTCCGATGCTGTTCAGCTCCACGATGCCAGCCAGCGTGTCGGGTTCTGATGCGATATATGCCGTCAGCCCTTCCGGCAGTTCGGTATCGAAGTCGATGTACAGAGTTGCCCACAAGGCAGACGTGACATTGAGCGGGTAGTAAATATCCAACCGATTGTTCTCTTTATATAGTCCCCAGTCGTAGTCATCGCTATATTCCTCAAATAGTTTAGAATTGAACGAGCCGTCGTTCACGTAAATGTGCATCCGCGGTTCATCGGTGTCATCATCATCGCCTTCATGGATGATGGCGTCGGAGTTTTCCCATCCTGCATCCTTGGGCTCGCTGAGCACTGCCATATTGCCCTCTGGCAGACAGTTGTCAATATAGATGTTGTTGAGGTCTGGCACCTTGTAGAAAGCCTTCGAACCTATCACCGACAGCGGGACGCTCAGCGTGGCACTCTCTTCGCCACGGCTGGGAGGATAGGCCATCAGCATCACTTTCGTATCATCGTTGCGGTCGGTCTGATAGAGCGCACCGTCAATGCTCAAGAGCTGCGGATTGTGGCTGTTTACATAAATGTCTTTGATGGCAGAACCGTAGAACGACTCTCCGTTGGCTGTGGTGACGGTATGCGGCAGCGTCACTTCGGCGAGGCTGCTACATCCTCTGAACGCATTAGGGCTAATGGTGGTCAACACATTGGGCAGCTCCAACTCGCTGAGATTGCTAAGCCCTGACAGCATATCTTCCTTGAGGTCAGTGATGCCTGCAAAGTAGCGCAATTCAGTGAAGCTCTGGGCGGCAGAGGCGTTCTCGTTCGTGTTGAAGGTGCGGAACTTGTCGGCATCGGCTTCGAACGCTTCGCGCAAGGTGATGAGGCCATCGTCATCGTCATCGAAGGCAGCGAGGCAAGCGGCCTTGATGTCAGCATCCTTGAACTGGATTCCAGCCTTTTGGGCCCACACATTGAGTTCTATAATATGCTTAGCCCTGGTTGACTCACTCTGCAGGCTGGCTGTCTGTGCAACGAGGCATTCTGTGTACCCGTCAAACCCATCCAAAGGAGGAGCGCACGGCGCTCCCGCACCGCATTCATTGATTATGTCGATGTACTTTTGACCATTCTTTGCGCTCCACACCACATTTTCCGTGGGGAGGTTGAAGATTTTCGTAACGCATTCTGTGTTGTTGTTATCGGCAAAGAATACAGGCACGGAGAGCAGGTCGCCGTAGGGCGTGCCTACAAATTGACGCAACATCGGATAGCGGTTCTCCTCGGTGTGCCATGCTGGATTTCCTGCAAATATCTTATCTCCTGTCATCTCCCTGGTATGCTTGGCTTCCGCTGGATTCTGGTTCTCTAACTCCATTATGAGTTCTTCGAGTTTTTCGGGCTCTACGGATTCGGTTTCTTCGAGCAAATAGTAAATTGCGTACATAATGTTGGGCATCATCTGAATGTCGTACCAGCAGTCTGTGGCGTTCGAGGATTCCGAGTAATTTTTCGTGATGCCTTCTCCGTCATCGACCTTACTGGTGCTTACGCATCGGACGAGTCTTTCAGGCGCAGTGCCGACGATGCCCGCCCCGTGGTAGCTCCCGACGTGGACGGCTGCGAAACAGTCGGAGATGAGTGTGCCATCCGCATCGGCCCAACCGCAGATGCCGCCCGTATAGCTGGAGCCCCCCTCCACTCTTCCGCTTGCCATGCATCGCGAGATGGAGCCATTCTTCAGGAGCTTGCCGCAGATGATTCCTGCGCTTATATTGTCTCCTATGTACGCCGACTCCACGTAGGCATCCACCACGGCCAAGTCCTCGATGGTGCCGCTCACGTAGCTGAACAGACCAAGAGGATCAGCATCATAATTATCATTTGCCACCGACTTCAGTCCATAAATAGTCTTTCCGTTACCGTGCAGGATTGCCCTCCAGTTGGGCCGTCCCCATTCAGGGACATCCTCGCGGGGCTCCGCGTCATCGTTCAGCAGATGATTGTTGATAAAGAGGTCGTTCGCAAGCACGAAGTGGACACCCTCCTTGTTGAATTCATCCCTGCATGCGTACCTCAGTTCTTCCACATTGTGAATGACGTACGGCTCTTTCTCAGTCCCACTACCGCGCAAGGTATAACGCTCCAACCTGTTGCCCGTCCAGGCCTTGCCGTAGGTAATGTCTAAGTGCACCTTGCGCTGCACGCCACGGCAGTTGACGATGATCACCGCCTCGCCCGGGTCGAGCAGCTTAACCTGATTGCCCTTCACTTTCAAGCACGTCGGCGCCGGCGTCACTAACTGGAACGTTGCCAGCTCCTCGCCCGTGGTCGCGTTCACGAACTTATCCACAAGGAAATCAATCGTCACGTCGAAGGCATCGAAATACGCCTTGTAGTCGTTCGTGACGATGAACGGCGCGCAGGCCACCCTCATGTTGTCCGTGTAAAAAGACTCGCGGTTGTCCAGATGCTCGTAGATACTGCCCATCCATGCCTCTTTGTAGTAGGTATAGTAGTTATTATCGGGCTTCGGAGAGTCAAAGGCATAAACAATCCCATCAGAGGCCGTGGTCCACCTCTTGTCGCTGCCCCAGCCCATGCCGTTGAGCTGAAGGTTGCACATCTGGCGGTCATACTTGAAATAGCCGAAGCTTTCGGGGTACCTGTCGTTCTCGACATAACCGACAGCTATACCGTAGCGCTCAGAGGATTCGGGCTTAGTCATCGTACCGGCAAAGGTGGTGAACAAAGTGGCGTTTTCCATGCGCATGACCCAATAGTTTGACGAGTAAGATAAATTACTAAACTTCAAATGCCCGAACAGGCCGCCCGCATACGTAGCCTTCTTCCCATCCACAAACGAGCTGCAGAAGCACTCACAGATGCCTGCGCTCGAGGCGTTGAGCATTTCATCGTAGAATCCAATCAGACCGCCCATCGTATGCCCGCCGGACAGCGACACCGACGTCGTGCAGTATTCGAGCATCTGCAGGTTGTAGGCATAACCCGTGATGCCGCCCATGACCACGTGAGAACCATCGCCGCTTACCGCGATGTCGCCCGAGGCGGTGCAGGCAAGTAGCTTGGTTTTATCATAACGGAAGAGGTTGTTGCAATAGCCTGTGATACCGCCCGCCGACGCCTGGCTGGTTGTTCCGTTACTCACGGTGATATTCGCCACGGCATGGCAGTCGCTAATCTCTTTGTTGGCAACGACATAGCCGAATACACCGCCCGTGCTGATCGGACCCGTAGCACGTATGGACGCCTTGGCTAAGGAGCTCGTCAGGTCGGAGAATGAATATACTATGCCCATCAGTCCGCCTACCGCCGTGCTTGAATAGGCTTTATGGTCGGAAGTTGAAGAGGCATAGATCGTAATGCCCTCTGCCGTACACTTGCGTACCGTCCCTGGTTCATAGCCTGTGACCGAAGAGCCGAACCGCCCGCAGAGCGCGCCGGCATGAAATTCTTCGCCTGTCGTGCGGATGTCTATCTCGGCATTCTTGATGACCAACCCTTCCACCGTGCCTTGCAACACGCCGAAGAGGCCGAAGTCCTGAGTCGTACCTGTGCCTGTGGCGCGAATGGTCATGCCAGAGATCACGTAAGGGTTGCCCTCGGCGTCAGTACCATTCCGGAGCGTGCCCTTGAAAGCGTGATCCGTATTGAGCCCGATGGGCACCCAGACCGTCTCCGTGCCTTCCGTCTTGAGGTTAATATTGTCTGCAATCACGAAATACGTGCCCTCGAACGTGTTGCCATTCTTCACCGCTCGCGCCAGGTAAGCTAACGTGCCGGCCGTCTTGATTTGGTAGGGATTGGCTTCAGTGCCGCGACCGAAATTGCCGCCGCCAAAACCGTCCTCGTTCACTTTGCCGTCGTCCAACCACGTCGGCCCTACAAAACCATCCAAGGCAAGAGCCCGGCAGGGCAGGCACGTCAGCGCGATCAGAATTAAACTTTTGAGAAAAAGCTTGAATTTCATTCGACCTTTATTCGCCATGGCATAGCTCAAGCAAACTTGGCTCTGCTCATTTGGCTTGACGAAAACGTTCATAAAAGCAATCGTGTTTTAATAGGTTATTCTAGAATATTGCTGCAAAAATACAGATATTTCGCCATTCAGCATACGTTATTCTTATTTTTTTAATATTTTTATACCCAAACAGG
>CAJOLI010000003.1 GCA_905235285.1 uncultured Bacteroidaceae bacterium | reverse complement strand
TTTTAGCGGACACCTATGATTTGGAATCCAACCTCATTTTGGATAAAAGGCCCTTTTTGAGGGTTTATCTGTCACCAAAAGGGGTATCTGTCACCCATCTGTCACCGCCTACCCGCAAGATAATCAGCGCCTTGCAAGAGCGGTGACAGCGTGACAGCAAATTTCGGCAAATTTACGAGAAGAAGAATCCGCATCACCTGTTTATGGGCAATGCGGACGATGATTATTGCGCATCTGAGTTTTAGCGGACAGCAATATTTTTAAATCTCATCCCCGACCGCAGAGGAGGCGATAGTCGCAGTAGCGGCAATGGTCGGCGTTGGCACATTGTCTGAAGGGCACATCCTGGTCGAAGATTTCGTCGACGAGCATGTGAAGACGGTTGCAGAAAGCGTCAGCCAGCGGCTCGGAGTCATTGCCCAAAGGCTCACCCACATCGTTGATGATTGCCTTGCCGAGCTTTAGTTTCGGCGAATAGTCAGCAGCGGCAGCACGGTGGACGAAGAAGAGGCAGGGCTGCGCCGGCTTGCCGAGCTGCTCAGCGATGATTGTGGCGTAGAGGATTGTCTGGAAGAAATAATGCTCTGTCTGGCCCGCATCGGCAAAGAGCTTGTCGAGGTCGGCAACGGTAGTGAGATTGCCGCCTGTCTTATAGTCGACGATGCGAACGACCCGGCCGCCCTTGACGTCGTCGCTGACCTCATCGAGCCGGTCTATGATACCGCCGGTGAGCAGGCGTATAGTGCGTTCACCTACCTGCACAGTCAGTTCTTTCGTGTAGGTCTGTTCCAGACTAATGATATTTACGGGCGCCAGCCTCCGGTCGTGGCGTAGAAGGTTCTGCAGATAAGAGGTGACGACCTGCCGTGCGATGACGAGGATGCCCGTGTATTCCTCCGGGCGTCCCTGGAAGTAAGCATTTCGGAAGGCCTCAGCGACGATGTTGTCGATGACGAGAGATCCTTCCTCAAGAAGATTATCGTAGTCCTGCCGGCGGACATAGGGCCCGGCGGCAGTCAGATGTTTATACGCCAGTTCGGCTGCTTTATGGAACACATTGCCGAAGACGATGGCATCTAAACCGTCCTCAGGATCATGGTTGACGCGCAGGCCCCGGACATAGCAATAGTAGAACTGCAGCGGACAGGTGGTGTATTTATTGAGGGCCGAGGGCGAAAGGAAGCGGTAGCGGCCGGGCTTGCGGCCTGCGTTGTCGTAGGTCGTGATGAGTGCCTGCATAATCTGATCCGTTTTCTCTACGACGATGGTGTCAGCTGCCGCGGGACGGTTCTGGGCGTTGAGGCGGATGTGGCGTATGTCGAGGTTCGTCTCAGCCTGCAGTTGGCGCAGGAAACGTGATATTTCATTTTGACGCTGACCTGAGTTGCTCTCGTTGTAGACGAACGTCACGCGCTCGGCACGTGCGATAAGACGGTAGAAGTAGTAGGCGTAGACGGCAATCTTATGCCTGAGCGTAGTGAGCCCGAAGGCATCGCGCAGGTGGTAAGGAATGAAGCTGTTGTCGGCCACGCTCTTAGGCAGGAAGCCCTCACCGACGCTGAGCATCAGCAGGTGACGGAAATCCAAGGCACGTGTCTCAAGAACCCCCATAAGCTGCAGCCCTTCGGCAGGCTCGCCGTGGAAGGCTACGGTCTGGCCGGCCAGGGCCGAGCGCAGGAGTCGCCGGAGTGTGTTGTCGTTAATTTCGAGCCACGGAGCCAGCCCCGTCATGAGGTCGTGCAGGCGGTTGATGCTGGTGAAGGCCTTGAACACAGCCTCTGCAGCCAGCACATCATTGGCCACGTCGCGGGCTACGAGCGTCAGCAGCCAGCTCACAAAAGCCAACAGCTCTGCCCCACCCCGCTGGTCGCTGTGCCACTGCGTCCCCAGCAGCCGGGCATAAGGATGGTTTTCCACAGCCCGCAGGTAGGCCTTGCGGAAGCGACGGTGTGGAGCGTCGTAGCCCTCGGTGTGAAGCGTGACGAGCGCCATGACGAAACTGTAGACGGGAGTGTCGGTGAGCGGATAGCCCATTGTGACGTTCACCTGCTCGACATCCGGGGGAAGAGTGTGAAGCGCGGGCAGCAGCAGCTGTTCGTTGCATAGCACGACGGCCGTCTGGCGCGTGGCGTAGCGCTCTCCCTGCGGCGCTCGCTCAGGAGTCGTGAGGTTCTCGAGCAGCCATTGCGACATATATCGTGCCTGGATATTCTCGCTCGAAGCCGAGGCTATGGTGATCTGCTTCGGACGGCTCATATTGTCGAAACACGTCTCATCGAGTTCGTTGCCGTAGCGACGGATGTTCTGCTCAACGAAATATCCGGCCTCATGCCCTGCACCACGACCGGCGTTGGCAAATGAGATATCATAGTCCCAATAGAAAAGGGCACGCCCCCGACGTTGCAGCTCATCGAAGAGAACCTGCTCTACGGCGTTGAGAACATTGAACCCAACGAAGACATACGTGCATGACTGAGAAAGAAGGGGCATATCGGAGTCATCCACAGGCTCGGCAGAGAGGCGTGCAGCACGTAAGCGTTCCACCACTTCACGCTCGAGGGCGCCCTCGTAGAGCAGTCCATCAGCCTGCATTTGACAACGTAAGTCGGAATAGATAGCGTACATAACGTTCCACAGCTCGATGAAACGCTCACGTAGCAGCGTCGTGTTCTCAACGGAGAAACCTCTGAAGAAATGCTTAAGGGCCTCTTCCTGCTCGGGCGTTAGATAGTCGAGGGTGTCGAGCTCGCGGATGTCTTTGATGTTGGTGAACAGCTGGCGGGCATCAACCAACTGTTTGTCAATATCATCGAAGTCGGCCAAGAGTACCTCGCCCCAAGCATAGAACTGGTCGAGCGTCTGTGGATCGGCAACGTGCGAGACGTATGCCTTGTAGAGACGGCACACAGACTCTATCGAGTCGCACAAGTTGTAAGCCGAAGCCTCAGCAAACAACTCTGAGATAGTGCGGTAGCGCGGCGCCCAGACGGGCCTGTCGGAGGCCTCAGCAAGGGCTTGATTCAAGAAGAGACTTGCACGCTTACCGGGGAAGACAACCGTGATTGCGCTAAGATTATTGCCATATTTATCTATGAGCGATGATGCTACGTGCTCGAGAAAAGTCTTCATAGTACCTGAACTAAATTAGAATGAATTTAAAAGTCGAGCCTGAGCTGGTTAGTGTCGACGGGACTGACGTCCTGGGCATTGATAGCTTCAACGCGTCCGCTGTAGACAAACCAGAGATATCCCTCAACGCTCGATGCCGGATACATGGCTTGCAGAAGCGACATATACTTACGCACCTGCCCATGGTATTCGTCATGAGGGCGCCCGAACTTGAAATCAACGACTACGATTCGGCTCTCATCGGGACTCAGCATGACGCGGTCGGGACGCTTGTTGTCGTAGCTCGCTGCATCGCTGGCCTGACTGATAATAGCACATTCATTGAACACCCGCCATCGCCCACTGAACCAATCTTTTACCTTAGGATTGTTAAAACCGCGCTTTAACCAGTCCTCGACATCGCTGCGCTGAACGCTGACATAGACACCATCGGAGATGGCTTTAGTTATGACACCTTCGTGCTCCATCTGCGAGAGTACAGATTCCATATCATCGGCGGTCGTCATCTGCTGCAGAACGCCATGGAGCAAACTGCCCAGCTCGATGTACTGTTGCTGTCGCGAATATTCGATTTCCGACGCTTCGTCTGTAAGCTGAGCTTGAGCAACAAACTGCTGCGAACGATTACTCTGGCGGAACTGTGCGCGCGACTGATAGGTCGTGAAACAGACATCGACCTGACTGCGTGTCGGCAGTAAGCGGTTGTCCGACTCCTCGTCGGCGACTTCGGCCTCCACCATGGGCGCGCCACTCTCGAAACCTACGGGATAGCAGGCTGCAACGAGGTCGCCAACGGTGCTCTTGACATTACCGAGCTTAGCAGCGTCGCCGACAGCCCACACATATAAATTATCACATGCGCGCGTGAAAGCCACATAAAGAACATTGAGCTCATCGAGCCTCGAATAGAGATGCTCGCGCGCGTAATCCTTAGCAAAGACAGACTGAGCGATACCCTTCGAGGGGCTTACAGGCAAGAGGCCCATCTGAGCATAGGGCTCCTCATCGGGAGCGCACCAGAGCAGCGAGCCCGAACGATCGCTCTCTATCATCCAGGTGCAGAAGGGAATAAACACGGTGTGGAACTCCATGCCCTTGGCCCCGTGGATAGTCATGATGCGGATGCCGTCGACGGTAGATGCAGGAACGGACTGTGAGCTGAGGCGCTCGTCCCAATAGCGGAGGAAGCTCTCAATGTCGGACGTCTCGTTGTGGATAAACTCTTGTACGGCATCAAAGAAAGCAGACAGATAGGCCTGCTGCCCATCAATCGCATTCAGACGATAGCGGCTACAGAGTTCTTCAAGGGCCTCATAAAGAGGCAGCTGCAGGAGCCGTTGGCGTGTGACACCGTCGATGGCATCTGCTTCGGGATAATGATCAAGCAGGAAGGCAGCCGAGACGGAGTCGCTCTCATCGACCAAAAGACGTAACGCAGAGATCAGACCAGCTACAGCCTCGCTCGACGCCAATAGGAAAGCCTCGTCGCTGATGATGGCCGGCATCTCAGGTTGTCGGGCGAAAGCGTCAATGACGGGCTCAGCCTCGATGTTATTGCGCACAAGAATTGTCATAGCTTCGTAGGGCAAGCCTCGCTGATGCAGCAATTTAACCTGAGCGATAAGGTCGTCGAGGACAGCACCGAGCCACGACGTCTTGTTCTGGTAAGTGGCAGAAGGCAACGTGGTCAGTCGCACATACCCCAAGTCGTCGCGCTTCTCGGGTATCTCCTGATGTACGTCGGCATAAGCCTTGGCAAAAGTGAAGTCATCGCCAAGGAGCTCTAAATCAGCGACCGACACATTATCCATATTTTCAACAGCTTTCTTAAAGAAACTGTTGTTGAAATCGATTACGTGACGCTGGCTGCGGTAATTAGTGTCCAAAGTCCGAACTTCTGGAGTCGGCTTCATTGTTGACTCTATAGTCCCAAGCATGCGCCAGTCGCCACCCCGGAAACGGTAGATGCTCTGCTTGACATCGCCCACAATAAGGTTGTGCCCTCCTTTGGCAAGCGTCTCGAGAAGCAGCGTCTGGAAGTTGAGCCATTGCAAGTGCGATGTGTCCTGAAATTCATCGATGATGACGTGGCGCAGCAGCGCCCCTATCTTCTCGAAGACGAAAGGCGCATCGCTCTCCCCTATCATCTGATGGAGCAGTACGGGAGTCTTGGCGAGGTTGAAACGGTTGTTCTCTGCATTAAGCGCAGTGACCTCATTCTCTATGTCACCCAGCAACCGCAACTTCTTGACGTGGGCCAGTACAAGGCGGGCGCTCACGACATTGCGGACATGGCTGGCATAGGCAGGGAGCAGTTCTGCGAGCAAGCCCGACATGGCATCAGCGGCTTCGAGCAAGTCGGGGCGCGTCGCGCGATTCTCCTTAGTGAGCATCGTCAGAGGGTCGTAGGCCCAGTCGGTGAGTCGCTTGCCCGGGACGAAAGTGACATCCGCGGCGCGCAGTTTGTCAGCCGCCGAACGCAGTGTAGAACCATTGGAGAAATCCGTGAAGGCTATGCCCAACGAAGAAATCAGGTCGTAGATAGCGTCGCCCAAGGCGCGGATGGCTTGTTCACCTTGGGAGCATCTGGTGCGGATATCATCTATGAAGGCAGCGAAGGCCTGCTCGTCGGCAAGCATACGGCGTAACTTCTCGCCTCGTATGATGAAATCCTCCTTGAAGATCACGCGCCCAAAGCTTTTCACGGCGCGCGTGACATCCCACCGTTGGTTGTTCTCAATCTGATCGCGAACGAGGCTCATCATCCAGTTGAGCAGCACGCGGTCGTCCTGCAGACGGTCAACAAGGCGGTCGACGGCCTGCGAGAGCACCTCGCTGTCGCTAATCTCAACTTGCAGGTTGGCTGCCAGCCCCAGTTCATGAGCCAGCCCACGTAGGATAATCTGAAAGAATGAGTCGATGGTCTGCACTCGGAAGCTGTTGTAGTCATGCAGAATCTGATGCAACGCCTCGCGGCAACGGCGGCGCAGCACGTCGTCGGCAGGCACTGCAAGGCCATCGTCGGCAATACTCTGGCGCAGAGCGGCGAGATAGTCGTCGCTCGAAGGAAGAGCGGCCCCTATGCCGAAGAGCTGACTGAGGATACGGTCCTTCATCTCGCCCGTAGCCTTCTTCGTAAAGGTAACGGCGAGGATGCGCGCGTATTCGCGCGGCGAGTCGGCCATGACGAGCAACTTGATGTAGTGAATGGCCAGGGTGAAGGTCTTTCCCGAACCGGCTGATGCCTTATAGACGAGTGTTGAGGACATAATGCTTACAAACGAATACCGCCCGAACGCAAGGAGCTTTTCAGCCAAGCGTCCGGGCAGTATGACTTTTAGAGGTTCTACTGACTACAAATCACTTGTTGGGATCTTCGCAGAGCTCGGTGAGAATGCCCACGGTTGATTTCGGGTGCAGGAAGGCGATGTGCAGGCCATCGGCGCCCTTGCGGGGAGCTTCATCGATGAGACGGATGCCCTTCTCACTAACCTCAGCGAGGGCGTTGGCAACGCCATCCTCGATGCAGAAAGCCATGTGGTGAATGCCTTTGTTGCCCTTGTCGAGCCACTTCTGGATGGTGCTCTCGGGGCATGTGGGCTCTAGCAGCTCAAGCTTGACCTCACCGACCTTTAGGAAGGCGGTCTTCACTTTCTGATCCTCTACGACCTCCGTCTTGTAGCATTTCAGGCCAAGGACGTTCTCGAAATACGGCAGAACCTCGTCAATGCTCTGGACAGCAATGCCCAGGTGTTCAATCTTTGAAATCTTCATTGTTGTAAGAATGTTTTGTTAAAAAGTTTTTTTATGCTTTTAATTGTTCGCAAAATTACACTTTTATGCCGAACCGACAAAAGAAAGGCTGAAAAAGATTTAGTTTACCTCAATATTTTCGTATCTTTGCACCGCAAATATATGCGGCGAGGTGCCGCGAAGCCACAACCAGACAATGCAAAACCATACGAAAAAGGAAATCAGGCAACACATTAGAAAATTGAAGCTCGAATGTGACAGGCAGACACGCGACCAGCTCTCGGACGCAGCGCTCGCACACCTGCAACAGTTGCCCGAGTGGCAGTCCGCGCACACCATTTTGCTCTATGCAGCACTGCCCGACGAAGTGCCCACGCAGGCTCTCATATCCGAAGCCGTCTCCGCAGGCAAGCGGGTGTTGCTGCCGGCCGTCGTCGGTGACGACCTCGAGCTGCGCCTCTACACGGGCAACGACAGCCTCGACGTCGGGCCATTCAATATCGAGGAGCCACAGGGCAAGGCCTTCACGCGCTTCGAGGACATCGAGCTGGCAATTATCCCGGGAGTGGCCTTCACGCCCAAAGGCCTGCGTCTCGGACGCGGCCGCGGATACTACGACCGCCTGCTGCCCCTTCTGGGCACGGCCCTGAAGGTGGGGCTCTGCTGGCCTTTCCAGCTCCTCAACGACCTACCAGCCGAGCCTCATGACCAACCGATGGACATGGTCGTCTGCTGAACACATTAACATTGTAACACATTATGAGACGCACGACTCTTATCCTGACTGCTGCCTTATGCCTCCTGTACGTAGAAGCAATGGCACAGCGACGCTGGCGGCGCGAAGCTTTCCAAACAGACACACTCATGGTGCACGACCCCGTCATGGCCTACGAGGACGGCACATTCTACATTTATTCCACAGGGATGGGCATTCAGACGGCAACAAGCACAGACCTACGCACATGGACCGTTCAGCCACGCGGAGCCATCAACCCTATTCCCTCATGGGCGGCCGACAGCGTACCTGGCTTCCGCGGCCATATCTGGGCACCTGACATCATACACTATAACGGGCGATGGTGGATGACATACTCCTGCTCAACCTTCGGGCGCAACACGTCAGCTTTAGGCATTGCCTCGTCACCAACGCTCGACTTCACCGACTCGCTCCGCTGCCATTGGCAGGACCACGGAGCCATCGTCTGCTCACGCGAGAAGCGAAACGACTGGAACGCCATAGATTCTAACATAGCCATCGACGACGACGACCAGCCATGGCTAACTTGGGGTTCCTTCTGGGACGGCATACAACTCATACGTCTCGACCCCTTTACAATGCACGTAGCACAAGGCTGTCAGCCCAAGACCATTGCCCGGCGCGTATCCATCGCCGACACGCTCAGCGCTGAGCCTAACCCCACCTCCCGATATGCCGGACGCAACGCAATAGAAGCACCATTCATCTTCCGCCATGACGGATTCTACTACCTCTTCGTCAGCCACGACTACTGCTGCCGAGGCATGCAGAGCAACTATAAAGTGGCTGTAGGACGCAGCCGCAGCATCAGCGGACCGTATCTCGACCGCAACGGGCGTGACATGGCTCAGGGCGGAGGCTCACTCGTCATCGAGGGCGACAAGATGGAGTTTGAGGCTACTGGCCACTGCGCCGCCTACCACCTCAACGACAGCCAGGACATCTTCATCTGCCACGGCTATAACATACAACTCGGCGGACAGGCAATCCTCATGAAGAAGCTCATCGAATGGACGCCCGACGGCTGGCCTCTTCTCAAAGACTTTTGACCCGCAAAGCCTAATAGAATATATGCCTTTATTTCATTATTAGCAACGGCTGGCCGCTACATATTTCATCTCCGTCCAATTATTATAGTCTCCGCGTTTCTTTGCCCCCGACCCCTTCTCCGGGGAAGGTGAGTAAAGATGGCGCGGAATGCCGCGGGGTAATCTCGCCAGCCCGTTGGGCATAGGCAGGGAAAAGAATAAAGTTACAACACTAATGACCGATTCGGGTTAATGACACACTCGTAAAAGGCTTCTTTTTCAGTCGCTTATACGAGGCATAGAATATTGTAGGAAATAGACGCCTAACTATTCCTGTAAGCTGCCGGTGTCATGCCGGTGTGGCGTTTAAAGAACTTTGAGAAAAAGGAGGGGTTGGGGAAGTTGAGTGTTTCGGCTATTTGCCAGATTGCCTGGTCAGAGTATTTAAGCTGTATCTTAGCCTGCTGAATGATGTATCGATGAATCCACTGCATGACAGTGAGTCCGCTTGCGTTCCGTACTACTGCTCCGAGATAGTTGGGCGTGAGACAAAGTCTGTCTGCATAGAATGCGATGGAATGTTCACGTGCAGCATGGTCGTTGAGAAGCGCAGTGAAGTGATGTAGGATTTCCTGTTGTCTGCCGAGAGGTCGTTGCCGAAGTTCTGCTGTCTCTTTAGTGTAGATAAGATGCAGTTCCATAAGGAGTGCTGACTGGAGTGCGCGTAGAGATGGTTGCGAGAAAGGCTGCCGGTTTGCTGTGTGCCAAATAAGGTCGAAATACTTTCCAGTAAGTTGCCAGTCGTCGCGATTGAGTTGTAATAGAGCACACTGTTTGAAGGGCGTTTCCGGCGGAAGTGACCGGAAAGAGAAAGTCTGTATGTTGAAGTCTTCGTCAAACTCTTCTATCTCAAATATTGAGTTGGGAGGAAGAACGACAATGGTTTGGGGACGGAGATGTAGTGATTGCAAATTGACGTTGCTGCGTGCATGCCCTGAGATAACCCGCAAGACACGGGCTTCATCGACGCAGTAGGGCTGGTGTGTCTGCAAAAACAGTTTTCCAACCTTGCGCGCGTTCATTGCTATAAAAAGGTTGTCGCCTAAGTATTTGTTCTCATCGCCATTGAGGTTTTGAACAACCTTAAGAGTCAAGTTTTCTATTTTTTTAGTCATTGTTTCTTGTTTTTGTCAGCAAGAATGTGACGATTCGTTGTATATGAACATTATTTCCGTCAATATGATAACGTATGACAACTCCATTTATTGTTAATTTGTGCCTGAAAAATTAATAATCACAGAAATTTATGCGACTGAGATCTTATCTTTTTCTTTTGCTACTGCTGCTAACAGGCAGGGCAAGTGCACAAACAGAGAATTACAACAACCAGGTTCGTGAAAGTATCCTGCCGTGGGTGCAAAGCGTAGGCCAACTGTTCGGACTCACCGACGAAGGTCTTCAAGTTCTTGCATGGGACGATGCTTATCTGACATCTTGCCCTCGCAATGAATACCTGCGCATGGAGGCTGTGGTGAACAACCCCGCCTACTACTCATGCCCTACGGGCTACTATCGTCTGCAAAACGAGCGAGGCGGTTTTATCTACCTTGAAGCCGAAAATCCTCTCGCGCAGAAGAGTACGGCTCGCAGCACGGGACTCTCCTCGATTATCAAGATTGAGCGGACGGCAGATGGAGGTTGCTACCTGAAGATGCAGGGATACTACCTTCGCACTCCGCTTAAAGACAAGGCCGTCACTCTCACCTCTGTACCCGAGAAATTCTATCCCGTAGTGAAGGAGCCGGGCGGCATAGTGACGTTCACGACCAAAAAGGGCAGTTACTCAGCCTTGCATTGCAGTACCAGCAACAACATCATAGGCTATACGCTTGCGGACATCGCGTCGTACTGGAACGTCACACCGGCAACAGAATTCACGCTGACAGCCGACGTCACGCACGATGGCCGCTATTTTCATTCTTTTTTTGCACCCTTTGCCACACGCGTCGAGGATGGTGCACAGGCGTTTATAATGGCCGAGCATGAGGGCAAGGCTGTGGCCACATCGGAGTTGACTAATATCCCCGCATCAATGCCTGTGCTGCTTCGTTCTGACAGCAAGACTATGCGGATGAGTATAGCCGATGACGACCACTCCGTATCGCCTGGTAATCAAGCATTGCGCAACGAGTTGGCCGACCTCTCGTACTACTATTTCAACAAAGCCTACCTACTCTACAGCGGCGACGGCAACTCCAATTACACCTATTATCGCGAGACGCTCTCAACGAAAAGCAAGCTCTACTTCTGGCAGCAGGCACTGGTCATCTTAATGGTGGAGGACCGCCACGACTTCCGCGGCGACCGCTCGACGGCTTCGCTCATCACAGATCTGCTGGATGCTTTCTCGGCGCAGGAGGGAGGTTCGGGCAACGGCACGGCTGCGAGTCGTGATGCGCAGGAGCGCAAGCTCAGCGACTGGACATGGAACGAATATAACGATGACCTGCTATGGGCCGGACTGGCCTACATCCGCGGCTACCTCATCACAGGCGAGACCCGTTTCTTGGAACAGGCCCGATGGACTTGGGACTTCATGTACAACCGGGGTTGGGATGAGCAGCTCGGGGGCGGCATATGGTGGAGCATAAAGAAGGAGGAGAAATCAGGTCTCTCGAACAACCCCGCCATCTGCATGGCCTGCTATCTCTATGAAGCTACGGGAGACGAACAGTATCTGGACAAGGCCAAAGAAATCTATGCTTGGGTGAAGAGGCGCTTGCGTAATGCCGACGGCAGCGTGGATGAGAAAATCAACGCCGATGGCTCACGCCCCAACAGCTACAACGTGTATAACCAAGGAACCTTCGTAGAAGGAGCTGCCAACCTGTTCCGTCTGACGGGCACAACCACCTACCGCGCCGATGCCCGCAAGACCATCGAGTACGTAATGGTCAATCAGGTGGACAGCAAGGGTATTATGTCGCGCAGAAAGACCGACGGCACGTGGCAGTCTGAATTCGCACGAGGAATGGCAGCCCACCTGCGTGCATGCCCCGACGACTGGACCTACCGAGGATACTACACGACGTCCCGCACCCGAATCACATACTACGACTGGATGCGACTGAATGCCGATGCAGCATGGGAGACGCGTGAAAAGACTATGAACCTCTCTGACTGCGAATGGAACAAGCAGACACCCATGTACCCCTCTGAAGGCAAGACGTGGGAGTGCGACGCAATGGCTAGCGCCGTAGTGATGTTGAACGTCACGCCGGAAGTTTTGCCAGGCTCTGCTGATGAGGTCTATGTGGATATCGACGACCGCAGTGCCGAGTTTGCCTACGTGCCGGAGGAGGATGTAGAGCCGGAAGTTTATGAGCCGACTTTTGATGTAGATGAGGACGGCATCATGCGCGTCTCTGCTCCCATCAAGATTGCCTGTGTGGGCAACAGCATAACCGAAGGTTACGGCAACAGCTCACAGCGTGCTGCCTGGCCCGCACAGACTGAGCGTCGCCTGGGCGAAGAATATCAGGTCACCAACTTCGGCAAGAGCGGCTTCTGCATGGGCAAGAAGACCGATGCCTCCTATTGGACTACCTCCAACTTCACCAATGCAAAGGCTTTGAACCCTGACATCCTCATCATCGCCCTTGGCACCAACGATGCCAATCCCTCGCGTTGGGGAAATACCGGCGGAGAATTCAAGCAGGACTATTTAGATATGATTGCAGAGTTCCGAGCAGACGGGCGCAATCCCATCATCTTCTGCGCCCTGGCACCACCCCATTTCCCTTACGCAACGTCAAATTGGAATGCGAATATCCAGAACTATCTGAACCCCACCATCAAGAGCATAGCGGAAGAGACGGGCTCTTACGTCCTTGACTTCTCGACATTGCTGCGCAATCGCTCAGACCTCTTCCCCGACAACCTGCATCCCAACGACGATGGGGCTGCTGTCATGGCAGATTATATTAAGGAACAAATCCTACAGGCACAAGTCCTGCAGGGCACGGTGTCTGTCAATGATGCAGCCGCCACCGAGGGCACGCAGGCAGTAGTCGTCGCCGGAGACAAAGTCACGCTTATCCCGACCTTAACACTCTCTGATGGAATAGAGGGTGGCTCCTGGAAGTGGACAGGACCTTCCAATTTCACATCTACTGAGCGCATTGTAACGCTCACAAATGTCCGCACGGGGGGAACTTACACTGTGCAGTTCACCGATACCGACGGACATCGCTCCGTAGTGTCGTTCCTTGTTAGCGTGAAGGGACAGAAAGCCGGAAACATAACCCCGTATGTGCAAGTGCTGGGCGACAGTTGGCAACAGGTGAACGAGCTGACAGTCCATCCAGGCCAGACGCTCAACTTCGGCCCGCAGTGCTCGGCTTCAGGCACGCTGACGTGGCAGTGGCGCGGCCCCAACGGTTTCTTCGCTACGGGTCGTGAAATCACTATCTCTGCAATGAACAAAGCCAAGGCCGGTGTCTATGGCGTCACCGTCACCGACGCACAAGGCCGCCAGACGACAGCCACCTGGACCATCCGCGTGGAAGGCGAACTCGACTGCGACGAACTCATTCCCTATATCAGCAACGGAGGTTGGCAGCAGACCACAACTGCCGCCGTCAGTGCCGGCGCCAACATCACCTTCGGACCTCAGCCTACTGATGGAGAGTGGACGTGGACTGGGCCCAATGGCTTCACCTATACGGGTCGCGAGGCACGTGTCAACAGTTTCAATGCCTCCAAGGCCGGCGAGTACATCGCAACACGCACCACCGAAGCCGGATGTTATGATCAGCTAATCTTTACACTCACATTGAAATAAAAATAGTCTCCACCTATCAACCCGGACGGAACACTTAGTTCAGCCTTCTCGGCACCTTGTTTGGGAGGCATTGCTCACCTACCAAGAATGCAACACAGAACTCAAAAACATATATTTATATACGTTATGAAAAGAATTTCTCTATTTTTCTTATATTCAGCTTTATTAGCCTCGTCATTACATGCACAGGTAAATGCGCCCTCCCTCAATCGGCTCGAAAAGCCCCTTGCCCCTTCAATAACGGAGAGTACTGAGGTAGCGTCTGTCCTGATTGGCACACCACTCAACCTGCGTGCAGCGGCTAATACAGTTGCTGTCCTAAAATCAGGAACCGACGGCCTTGGTTTCTATCCCGCTTCCACCATAACTCCCATTAAGGCCAACAGCGCCTACGTGCCCGAGGCACGTCAATTGCTCATCGACCTCTCCACACTGGACAGCCCGCTGACAAGTATCCAAGAGACAGAAATGGAAAAAGGTAAATTGCTTAATGGCCGCTTGGGACAAGGGGAAAGCTATGATCTTAGTGGCAGGGAAGTAGTAAAAGGTAAAACACCTGCTGGCGTTATCATCCAGGAGAAGAAGAAGTTTGTTGTGAAACCGTAATAAAACAAGTATGAAGACTAATTTGATGAACCTGCTTGTAGCACTCATTCTGCCCTCGTTCTGCTTTGCCGGGCAAGCAACCACAGATTTCAATATTCAGTGGATTCAAGACCAACACGTGCTCGGTGTGAACCGTGAAGTCGGTCATGCCACCCTCATCCCCTATTCCTCCAAAACAGCCTTGATGAGCGACGATTATTACAAGCGTCCGTGGCTGACGCCCACGAAGGCCATGACGCTCGACCTCAATGGCCAGTGGCGCTTCCGCTACGTGCCTGGCTCCAACCAAGGTCCAGGCGCCAGTGAGTTCCAGGCTGAAGACTACAACGACTCATCGTGGCCGCTCATTACAGTGCCTATGAATTGGGAGATGGCAGGCTACAGCAAGCCAACCTATAACAATACGGGATATCCATTCAAGAACGAGCCACCCCGCGCCATGGACGGATGGGAAGAACACGGTGTAGTGGGCAACAACGCCACGGGCTTCTACCGCCGCACGTTCGACCTGCCTTCAGATTGGGCGGGTAAACGCGTTTTCATACACTTCGATGGTGTCTATAGCTGTGCTGCTGTATGGGTCAACGGCAAGTTCGTGGGCTACGGTCAGGGTGCAAACAACGATGCGGAGTACGACATCACCACAGCCGTACGCCCTGGCAAGAACCAACTTGCCGTCCGCGTCTATCGCTGGTGCGATGGTTCCTATCTTGAGGGGCAAGACATGTGGCGCCTATCAGGTATCCACAGAGATGTCTATCTCGTAGCCAAGCCACAGACCTTCGTCCGCGACCACGTCATCACCGTCCTCGATCAAGTTGCTGATGGCACAAGCGGCCGTCTAAATGTAGCTCTCGATATCGACAACCGAGGAGGACAAAAAGGCTCTCGCACCTATCGCCTCGAGATTCTTGATGCCGACGGCAAGCTGGTAGCAATGCAGGAGCAAAAGACGAAACTCCTCCCCCCGGGGAAGTCGGGAAAGGGCTTCACCATTAACCTGACCACAAGTCTGCTCAAAGACCTCCACGCATGGAACACTGAAGAGCCATACCTCTACGATGTCATTATCAGCCAGCTCAACGGCAAGCAGGAAGAGATGGTGTTCTGCACCAAGTACGGCTTCCGTAACATCAAGCTCGTCAATACAGAAACCGATAAATATGTGACTGTCAATGGCAAGCGCATTTTCTTCAAGGGAACCAACATACATGATGCACATCCGCTCTACGGTCGCTACGTGGATGTAGAAACAATGCTCCGCGACGTCACCCTGATGAAGCAGGCTAACATTAATACCGTACGCACCAGTCACTATCCTCGTCAGCCCAAGATGTACGCAATGTTTGATGCTTACGGGCTCTACGTCATGGATGAGGCTGATTTGGAATGTCATGGCAATCAGGGCCTCACGCGCGACACCGCGTGGACCGATGCCTTCGTGGACCGTGATGTGCGCATGGTGTTAAGGGACCGCAACCACCCCAGCGTCATATTCTGGAGCCTGGGTAACGAGAACGGTGAGGGACAGAACATGGATGCTGGCTACGCAGCCATTCGCAAACTAGATGAGCGTCCCATCCACTGCCACGGCAACGAGAGCAGTAGCGATATGCACTCTGAGATGTACACCAGCGTAAACGGGACTCACCAGAACCGCAACGGCTGGGGCGGCAAGCCTTTCTTCATCTGCGAGTACGCTCATGCTATGGGGCAAGCCGTCGGCAACCTCATTGACTATTGGCGAGAGATTGAAGGTGGCAGCGGCATTATCGGAGCCTGCGTCTGGGATTGGGTTGATCAGTCTGTCTATGACCCTGTGAAAGTGATGACGGGCGACACCATCGATGCTCATGGCTTCCATGCCTGGACGGGTGGCTACGATTACGACTCATACGTCGATGACAATCCTGGCCGCTACAACGACAAAGCGTTCCAGGGCAACTATCTCAACAACGGCATCATTACTCCCGATCGTGCTTGGACCTCAAAACTCACCGAAGTGAAGAAGGTATATCAGTTTGTTGAGATGAAAATGGGAAATGGGCAGTTAATAAAGGATAATTCCATCTCATCATTGTCCAATATTCATTTCCAATTAAAGAACAAGTACCCCACCATCAACCTTGGCGACCGCTTTTATATAAAAGGTACGCTAGCGCGCGATGGCCGTCCCATCCAGGACTTCCGTATTGACGATTTCAGCGTGCCTGCAGGCGAGACAGCTACTCTTGCGCTTCCAACACTCTCATCCCTTACAGAAGAAGGGTCGAGCGCCCTTTTGGGCCAAGCAGTGGATGGGTCTGAGATTACCCTCACCCTCTCGCTCTGCCTGCGCCAAGCTCAACCATGGGCACCTGCCGGCTACGCACTCGCCGATGAGCAATTCATTCTTCAGTCGCGGCCTCAAAAGCTGCCACCAGTCAACCTTACCCAAGAAGCTGAAGTATATACTCCCCTCGCCATTGTAAACGGAAACGGTGGCAAAGCTTCCAAGGTCCAGGGAAAAGACTTTAGCGTGGAGTTTAACGAGAACGGACAGCTGTGCAGCTACATCTATCAGGGCCATCAGCTCCTTGCGGCAGCTCCAGAATATAACGATTTTCGCCGCATAGATAACGACACCGAGGGCAAGCAGTATGAAAAGAACACAGACGACGGTGGCGACCACCGTTACGACTATGCAGCCACGGGGATTGAGCGATATGAAATAACCTCCCCTGCCCTCCCCTCCTCCACAGGAGAGGCTGTGAAACTTTCAATGCAAGCCTCAGGCTCCAAGACCAACTACGCCGTCGTCTACACAATCTATCCCAACGGTATTGTGGACATGAAAGTCACCTTCGACCCGCAACGTAGAGGCCTTCGTCGACTCGGCCTCGGGATGCAGTTTGCCGAAGGCTTCGAACAAGTAGAATACTATGGCCGTGGACCTTGGTCCAACTACAAGGACCGTCAGACAGGCAGCTACCTCGGTCGCTACCAGACCTCTATTGATGACATGGTAGAGGAAAACATCCATCCTCAGACCTATGGCGACCACCAGGACCTGCGAGAACTTATTCTAAGCTCCTCGCAGGAGGATGGAAAGGGGCTACATCTCCGCATCCAGACCGAAGGCCCTGTCGCCTTCTCTCTCAGTCATTTCAACGAGTTGGAGTGGAACCACCGCCTACACTACGAGCGTCTACACTGGAGCGATCTTGCCCGATACGGCCAGACCTTCGCACACTTCGATCTCTGGCAGCGAGGCATTGGCAACAACAGCTGTTTCTCAGACTCCTGCCTGCCACATTACGAGACGCCCTATCCTGGTAACAATCAAGGCCTCGACAGTCTCTCCTTCACATTACGGTTCATACCATTCATATAGACTCCGGCGTTTCCAGTAAATCCTTAGGTAGTATTCCATATTGCATCTGAAAACACTTCGCAAAATATGACGGAGTGTTGAAACCCACCATATAGCATACCTCATTGATGCGGTATCGACCTGTCTTAAGCAGGGCTACAGAACGCTTGAGGCGCTCCATTCTGATGTAATCATTAGGAGACATGTTGAGGACGCCCCTGATTTTTCTCGTCAGCTTGGATCGCGACATGCTCATGTCTGCAGCCAATTCGTCAACACCATATTCATTGTTCTCGAGATGGCTGGCCACAGACTCACTGAGTTTCTTCACGAAATCCGCTTCGACGTCAGACAATGAAAGCTTGGCTATCATGTGAGTCTTGGGGCGTTGGAAGAAGGAGGTGTAAAGGCGTTGTTGGTTAAGGAGCAACGTTTGCAACGTCTGCTCAAGAAGTTCCATGTCAAAAGGCTTGTCGATATAGGCATCCGCACCTTGACGTAAGCCCGCAAGGCGGTCTTCTATTGTCGTTTTTGCTGTAAGCAACACTACGGGTATATGGCTGAACTCTATGTCTTGCTTGACTTCCGTGAGCAGTGAGATACCATCCATTCTTGGCATCATCACATCGCTTATGATGATGCTGATGCTATGTTCATGAAGCTTCTCAAGAGCCTCTACCCCGTCTCTCGCCTCTACGGTACTATAGTTCGTTTCTAAATGACGGGCTATGAACTTACGCAGGTCTGCGTTGTCCTCAACAATGAGAAGCGTGCTTTGGGTTGATACCGGCAGAGGCATCTGTGCCGCCTCGATGTCTGTGGAATCCGATGCCTCACGACCAGCCTCTGCAGCATCCGTTTCCTCTGTCTCCAATTCATACCGAGGCAGGGTGAGGATGAAGCGGTTGACCGTCTCGTCGCGATCCATGCATACAGAACCATGGTGCTGTTCGGCCAAAGTGCGCAACAGAGAGAGACCGATGCCTGTTCCTGTGACTGCCGTAGCAGCGTTTTCTGATGTTGAGGTGTAGCGGACGAATGGGCGGAAGATGCTCTCGCGGCAGGCCAAAGGTACGATGTCACCATCGTTGACCGTCGTGATAGTAACATGAGAATCGTCAGCCGTCAGGCTAATGTTTATATATGTCTCCGCATATTTGAGAGCATTACTCATCAAGTTGGCCAGCATCTTACCAACAAGGTCATGGTCTGCCACTATATTGATGCCTGGGGCGATATGTGTCTGCAGTTGCAGCCCGCGCTGCTCTATGGCTGGTCTGAATAACTGAACTTGCATAGCCAGCCAGTCGCTCAGACATAGCTCCTGTGGATGCAGTTGCAGAGTCTGACTCTCCACCTTTTGGAAATCCAGCAGCTGATTAACGAGGTTTATCAGACGCGAAGAGTTTGTCTCCATTATGTTCAGCTCCTGACGCAAATCGTCGCTGAGGTCATTTCGCCTGAGAATGCTTTCGAGTGGAGTCTTAATGAGAGTGAGAGGTGTCCGTATCTCATGGGCTATAGAGGTGAAGAACGCAATCTTCGAGTCGTACAGTTCGCGCTCCTTTTGCTGTTCCATTCTCTGATGGGTTCGTAGGAGCCGCAGTTGTTGTTTGCGCTGGAAATATTGCCATAGAAGGCCAAGAATAGCCAGAAAGAGTAGTATATAGATGAATTTGGCTATAGTGCTGAGATAAAACGGAGGGATAATATCAATGCTCAGCGTTCGTTCTATCTCATGGTTCGTTCCGTCGTTGAAGATGGCACCGACGTGAAGCGTATAGTGACCATAGGGTAAGTTGGCATATGAGATGCTGGGGTTCGAAGAGTTCAGAGGCAACCACCCATGGTCGTAGCCTTCGAGACGATAGTGCAATTCCACCGTACCCGGATTGCTAAAGGACAGAAGCCTGGGCTCTATGGCGAATGAGGTCTGGTGGTGATTCAAGCGTAGACGTGTGGTCTGGTCTATGCTCACTACGAGTGGTGAGCCGTCGGCCAACGGCTGTTGCAGGCGGTTAAAGATATAGAGCCGCGAGAAGGCGATGCGGGCATCGTGAGTCCCATTATCAACCACGTTAGGATGGAACCGAACAAAGCCATTCACAGTCCCGAAATAGATGTAGCCCGAACGGTCCATGAAGCCCGACTGATAGTTGAAGTGGTCACTATGCAGACCGTTAGCCGACGTATAGACGATTCGTGCATCAGTACTTGGATTGAACTGGATAAGGCCATTGTTACTACTGCACCATAGGTTGCCCCGACGATCTTCAACCATGCGATAGACGAGATTGAAGCGACCATTCTCGTCAAAAGCGTATGGCTTGAAGAAGCCCGTCTGTCGGTCCAGCATAGACAGGCCACCCTCATGGGTCATCACCCACAACTGATGGCGGCTGTCCTCGAAGAGACCAATTACCTTAGAACCGCCGATTGTGCCTTCACGGCCCTCGGCGTAGGCGAAATGGTGCACATTTCCTGTTCGTCGGTCATAACTATATAGTCCATCGGAATACGTTGCCAGCCACAGCAAGCCATCGTGACTCTCAATGATGTGCTGAACGAAGACGCCAGGCACCCGCTCTTCCCGCGAGAAGCTGTCTGAAACACGATCGTAACGCATCAAGCCTGCAGGCGTGCCCATCCATAGCGTACCGTCAGACGCACGGCAGATGTTGAAAATAAAATTGGATATAATGCTGCCCTTACGCCCATCGGCCTGATATATTTTGTAGCTCATGGAGCGCAGGTCAATACGCTCCAGGCCACCGTCGAACACACCAACCCACAGCGTATCGCCATCAGCACACAGCCCATGGATATTCATAGAAGGCAAGTGAGTTGCCATAGGTCGCAAGGAGCCATCACTGGGGGTGTAACGAAGTAAACCCTTGTCCTCTGTACCAATCCAGACGATGCCATCATTGTCCTGACAGAACTCGCGTACGCGATGCCCCATGAACGTCTGACCTTGACGGGGATAGAAGTTCTGGAAACGCATCTTCAGAGCAGGCAGATAATTGACACCTCCGAAGTACGACCCAATCCACATACTGCCTTCACGGTCCGTGAAAAGAGAATAGATAGCATTGTCGGCCAGAGAGAACGGATCATCAATGTCAGGCTGTGTGACGTGAGTCATCTCTCCTTTATATATATCGTATATGTAAATTCCCTGTTCGGAGCCAGCCCAGAGGGTATGACCGTCAGCAGCAAGACAGACCGTACGGAAGAAGCCTCTCTCAAGCAGCTCCGTACGGTGCGATGCTTGATCGAAACGGTAAAGTCCCTTGTCCGTGGCCACATACGCGTCCGTACCAGCAAAAAGCAGACCGTTAGTCCCAGCATTCAGGAAAGGCGAATGTCCCTCATCGTCAACGAATGCTTTTAGCCTGCCCGAAGAGCCTTCGGCGTAGAAAAGGTTAACGCCAGCCACTCCAACCCACATAACGCCGTCAACGCATGAAAGGAAACTAACTTCTTGACCCTGGATCTCTCTATATGCCGGACGCAGTACGTTAGAGGCAGAGTCCAACCTCAACAGACCTTCGTCAGAGGAACCGATACAGACATAACCCTGAGCATCCGAGGAGATGCAACGTACCGAGCCTTTCAGAAGACGGTCCGTAGATTCAACACAAGCCGTCAGAGGTGAAAAACTTTCCGTAGTAGGATCATAAACATAAACGCCATGCTCGGTGCCAGCCCACAGACAACCGGCCTTGTCTAACCACAGCGTATTGACATAGTTGTCACCAAGACCGGAATTGTTGCGGTTGAAGACAAGACATGAAACGCCATCGTAGCGATTCAAGCCATCCTTCGTGGCAAACCATAAGAAATCCTGTTTGTCTTGAACTATAGAATAAACAGTGTTTTGTGAAAGCCCGTCATTCGTGTCAATATGACCGAAAAACAGATTATCCCCATGCACTGTCATGGTAGTCGTAATGTTACAGAGAAGAGTCAGAACAACGATAAAGCGAAGCTGGTTCATTGTCATTTCAACGGTTAAATGTATTCTTGTGAATGCAAAATTATCCCAAAAACTATAAAAAAACAAGATTTTACTCCTTTTTTACTTGTTATGGACACATTTGTTGTATAGCTTGACTCGATTTTTATATTCCAATCTTTTTATATCAATTAATTTTGCGACAAAAATAATATATTTATGCAACGAAAAGCTATTTTTTTAAGCATTTTCTTATCAATTTTATTTGTGCATACAGCTTGGGCACAAAAGGATTTGGCAAGCCCTAAACATGACGGGGTTCATTGCAAAAACCCCTTGATTTACTCCGACATTCCTGATCCTGACGTCATATGTGTCGGCAAGGACTACTACATGGTTTCCACGACTTGTCACATGTCACCTGGAGCTCCAATCATGCACAGTCGCGACATGAAACACTGGCGCATCATCAGCTATGTCTTTGATGCTTTGCATGATAGTCCAGCCAACGACCTTGAAGGGGGCAACATCTACAGTCGAGGGCAATGGGCCGCTTCTATTCGTTACCACAAAGGGCGCTTCTATGTGTTCTTTGGCACCGGGGTTCATTCTTACATCTTCACAGCAAAGAATCCCAAGGGGCCATGGACTCTCACCTCACGTTTCGAGCGCTATTGGCATGACGCATCCATGCTTTTCGACGGCAAACACACCTATCTCGTCCACTGCCGCGATGCTGTGCTCTACGTCAAGGAATTCACGCGTGACCTGCAGGGTTTCGTAGACGGCGATGCTCTCGGAAGCAAAATCATAGCGCTGAACGACGGCTGTCTGCACGAAGGTGTTCATGCCTACAAAATCAATGGTCGCTACTACATGACCACCATTTGGTGGCCCCGCGGAGGACACCGTACGGAGCTCTGCTGGCGAGCCGACAACATCACAGGTCCTTACGAGCAACGAGTTATTCTCAGCGATGATCTCGGCTACCCACATCATGGCGTAGCTCAAGGTGGCATTTGGCAGGCGCATAACGGGCAATGGTATTCCATGCAGTTCCAGGATCACGAAGGTGTGGGACGCATACCATGCCTGCTCCCATGCGTTTGGAAGGATGGATGGCCTATGCTCGGCACTGACGGCGACAGCCGATGCCCGGCAGAATTCATCATCCCCGGCATACAGGAGCAGGGCGAGAATGAGATTGTCAGCAGCGACGACTTCTCAGAGGAGCAGCTCAAGCTTGTATGGCAGTGGAACCACAACCCAGACAACACGCTCTGGAGCCTCTCCGAGCGTCCAGGATGGTTGCGCTTGAAAACCGGGAAAATCGTAGAAGAACTCTTCCAAGCACGCAATACACTCACGCAACGCACCATTGGACCGCAATGCACCGGAACTATACGCATGGACATCAGCCACATGCAACCGGGCGACCATGCCGGACTATGCGCATTTTGTTCCGAACCCGGAGGACTCGCCATCATTCGCCAAGATGACGGATACTCACTCATCATGACAGACAGAGGCTCGACACTCGCTGAGCAGACTCTCCACGCTGAAGAGGTCTGGTTGCGAATGCAATGTGATTTCATCACTGACACCGCCATCTTCTCCTATAGCACAGACGGAACAAACTTCAAAACATTCGGCAAGCCATTCCACATGATTTTCAGCATGGCTCACTTCACAGGCAACAAGTTTGCCATCTTCAACTACGCTACACGGCAGGTGGGCGGATTTGTAGACATCGACTCCTTCGACTTCATTCAGTAATCGCAATAATTCATGAAACGAATAATATCTTTATTGGCTATTGCTTGGGCTTACTGCTTAGTTCTTACTGCTCAAGTCACCATTCAGAACCCAGTCATCTACGCCGATGTTCCCGATCCCGATGTCATCTGTGTAGGGCAGGATTATTATATGGTCTCCACGACAGCTCACGTCATGCCCGGAGCACCTATAATGCATAGTCGTGACATGAAGAACTGGGAAATCATCGGTTACATTTTCGACCGCCTCAACGAATCGCCGGCCGACAACATGGAGGGTGGCACAATCTACAGCAGAGGTCAGTGGGCGACATCGTTGCGCTACCACAACGGAACCTTCTACGCCTTCTTCGGCACAGGAGGCTACTCCTACCTCTACTCTGCCACAGACCCCGCAGGTTCCTGGACTCTCATAAAACGATTCAACCACTATTGGCACGATGCATCCATCCTTTTCGATGACAACGGAGCCGTCTACCTCATCCATTGCAACAATGCTGTCATCTATGTCAAACGCTTCACGGAAGATTTGACAGGCTTCACTGACGGCGATGACAACGGCACGCGCATCATCGGATTCGGCGATGGCAATCTTCACGAAGGCGTCCATGCCTATAAAATCAATGGTCGCTACTACATGACCACCATTTGGTGGCCCGCAGGCGGCAATCGCACACAGCTCTGCTTCCGAGCCAACAGCATCACCGGCAACTACGAACAACGCACGATGCTCAGCGACGACGGCGGCTATGCCCGCCATGGCATCGCACAGGGAGGCATCTGGCAGGCCGCCAACGGAGAGTGGTACGCCATGCTCTTCCAAGATCACGAAGCCGTTGGGCGAGTACCATGGCTCCTGCCGTGCCGGTGGGTCGACGGATGGCCATTGCTTGGCGATGCCAACGGCAAGGCTCCTGTGACATTCACCATTAACAACATAGCTGAACAGCCTTGTACGCCCATCGTCGACAGCGACGACTTCAACGGCTCACTCAGCCGCAATTGGCAGTGGAACCACAATCCCGACGATAGCCGCTGGAGCCTCACCGAGCGACCAGGTTGGTTAAGGCTAAAGACAGGTAAAGTCGTCAGTTCAATCTTCGATGCACGCAACACACTCACCCAACGCACAGTAGCGCCGGCATGCACAGGAACCGTGAAGATGGACATCTCACAGATGAAGGCTGGCGACCGCGCAGGACTCATGGCCTTCAGCGCCGAAGAAGGAGGACTCACAGTCCAGCAGACAGCCACCAGCCGTGCACTCGTCATGACCGACCGCGGCGTTGAGCGCGCACGTGTCACCATCACCTCAGACATCCTATGGCTACGTATGCAGTGCGACTTTTCGTCGGACGATGCCTTGTTCTACTATAGCACCGACGGCCAAAACTTCCAACCCTTAGGAACACGGTTTCACATGGTTTACACACTCGTGCACTTCACTGGGTACAAATTCGCCATATTCAATTACGCCACACAGGCCGCAGGCGGATACGTAGACTTCGACAGCTTTGAATACAACCATTCAGAAACCGACCGCACTGCATTCATTCTCAATCCCAGCTTTGAGCTCGGCCTCGACGCTTGGACGGCCAACGGGTTCCAATCTCAAGGCAACAATGCCTTCACTCTCAAGCAAGGCACGACCTACGCAGAACGTTGGGTTCCACGCGGACAAAAAGTAGGCTCAGCATCACTCACACAAACACTCACAGGCCTTGAAAAAGGGCGCTACGTGCTCCGTTTCGTGGCTCATAACATTCAAGAGGACACGCCACAAGTTGCCCAGCACGGCGTCACAGTCTTCGCCGAAGCACAGCAGACGGAGATTACCACAGCACAACAGTACGAGCTCCCTTTCACCGCCATTGAGAACAGCTCCCCCATAGGCATACAGGCCGATGACGCCACCGGCAACTGGATAGCCGTAGATCATTTCCAATTGGAATACCTCGGTCTGGGCGATGGCAGTTGCATCACAGAGGAGATGAACCGCCGCATCGCCGTGGCACGTGAGCTGAGCCAACAGAAGATGAACCAGACCACACTCACACAGCTCCGAAACTACCTTTCCCGTGCCGAGCAAGCCACAGGCAATGACATAGCATCGGCAGCAGCCTACCTGCGCATCGCAACGGCAGCAGCCCAAAAATCAGCTTCGGCCTACGGTAGGCTCGCAGAGATGTTGTCGAAAGCCGAAGAAGCCCTCTCCCAAGACTGGGCCTACGGCACCGATGAACTTCAGGAAGCCATCGAACTTGCCCGCATAGTTTACAACCAGACTAACGCAGCCAACGAAGCCCTTGAACAGCAGTCCCTGCGGTTGGAAGGAGCACTGCTGGCCCTTCGATTAGCCAACGGAAGCGGCACACCGCCGACTGTGACCACCGACCCGCGCTACGCTCGTGGCAACAACCGTATCTTTGCACGTATGACATCGTCAGGCAAAGGCATCATAGAAGAGGGTTTCTGCTATAGCACCTCTGGAATTCCTACTATTGCAGACGGACGCGCTACACGCTGGCTTGACAATGCAGGAAGAATCTATGTAATCGAGAATCTTGAGCCTGGCACTATATATTATATACGTGCGTACGCGATAACAAACACAGATAATATAGGCTATGGGGACGTCGTCAAAGCTGTAACACTGCCCCGAGCCAACATCAATTGGTCGTATGAAAACAATGGCCCTGCCGACGTCAACGATCGCATCAACGCTGGCATGCGCGGGTGGTATGAATATTGGTCGCAGCTAACCAGCATCCAAGGCTACAACCCACACGTCCGCTATGCCGACGGTACACCCACTGCCGACTGCGGCTATGGAGGATGGTGCCAAGTGGGACCTAATGCAAACTTCCAGCAACAATGTATGCTCACTCATGAGATGTTGCATGGCATAGGCGTTGGCACTCATGGCATCTGGAGATTCGGCGACGGAGGTATGCGTGGCGCAGGCAATCGTGGCGTCTGGCTTGGTGAACGTGTCACCGAGGTGCTCACCTTCTGGAATAACGCCTACACGATGCTCGACGGCGATGACACTCACATGTGGCCTTGGGGATTCAATTATTCGGAAGAAGATCCGCACACCGAAGCAGGATATACCATCAACGCTCTCGTAGCGCAGGCGTTGGGTGAGGATGGCTTACCCGCAAGCGGCACTACGCCAACTGCCTTCTATTCATTCCCTAACGAGAACGGGCGTAAGTACTATCTCACGAACGAAGAGGTTAACCATGGCTTGGGCACTGGATTCCTCGCCGTAGCTAAGAGCGGCAGCCTCGAGTGGCGTACCATTGCCACCAATCAAGCAATCGAGAACGACAGCGTAGCCTGGTACATCGACTTCAATCCCGCCACACAGCTCTATAGTTTCCGTAATGCAGCCACAGGGCAATATATCGTCTACGATGGAGCATTCCGTCTCCAGAACGCATCTGCTGCTCCGGCCTCTGCCTACCTTCAGCTGATGAAAGGGCGCGTGGACGCCACCATACGCTGTAACGATGCAACGCTGGTCCGCCGTGGCTATTGGATTATCCGACCGGAGAATCATTATGACTCACCCTGCCTGGCCGCCATCGACGGAGGTAGAGTGCGCAGTGAGGGTTTCGACCTTGGCAACTGGGCTGTCACCCAACGTTGGGTGATGCTGACGGGGTCAGAGCTAAGACAATTGACACCAGAAGAATCTGAGGAGCACACAATCCTCTCGGCCTTGAAGGTCAACAACGAAGCCATTCCAGAGTTTCAGGATGACCGCCTACACTACAACTACGAGATAGACCCTGCCTCGACGCTTACACGCTACAGTATCGGCTTCACCAGGGCTTCCAATTTCGAGGGGCGTGTCACTACGTCACGTCCTCAGACAATTCCCGGCGACGGCACAGCCACAGCCACAGCTGACGACGGCACGGAAACTACCTATACCATTCATTTCTTCCGCAACCACGTCATCCATTGGGACGGCGACGGAGCCACAGGCGCCGGAAGCGAACCCTCGCGCCATGGCTGGGGACCGCGCTACACGTCTGTATGGAACACCGCCAACAGCAGCAATCAGAATGTTTACCTCGACCCCTACGAGGGCTGTCATGTCGGCTATTTGACGGAAGAAGGCTATAAGTACAACCATCGTCGCATCCTGCAACTGGCATTTGCGGGAGGAGAAGAGGAATATTTCTATCAGTTCAGCACGTTGCAGCCAGACAGCTCTTATCTGCTGTCCGTGCAACTGGGCATGGCTGAATTCGTCCGGTTGCCCAAACTGACCGTCAGCGTTCGTGAGGCATCCACTGGTAACATCCTTGCAGAGGAGAATTTCACACCCAGCATACTGGCCAAGACGCTCAACCAGGCTACCCTACAGTTCCGCACTCCTGCAACAGGCACGACAAGCACATCCTACGAGATTGTCATCAGCGCTGACAAGCCCAACTGCACGCTCACTGTTGCTGAACTAATAGTGACCCCTGTTGACGACGGCACGAGCACTGGCCTTGAAGACATTCTGACTGAAGGCCGAGATTCTGGTAACTGGCCTATCTATACCCTCAGCGGAATATTGGCAGGACATACAGGTGAGAATAACAACAAGGCTATGAAATTACCTGCCGGCATCTACATAATCAAAGGACAAAAGGTAATCATAAAATAATAACAATATTCATACTTATATAATATGAAAAAGAGCATTGTTTTTCTGTTACTAATTTTTGGGCTGAATACTTTAAATGCCCAGCAATCAACAAGGACCGTCTCAAGAGTTACTTCTGAGGTGAAACTGACAAGTGCTGTGGACTATATAATCACAGACGACTCAATCCCGTTCAGCGATGGCGGAAGCATAGACATCATCCATGATAATGCCGTAGTCATCTTCCCCAATATTAAACCATCTCTTGTTGGGAGGTCATGGTTAGGAAAAGTGAAAGTGAAGGGTGAGAAGGCCACCAGAAGTAGCGTATGGATGTCTATTTATGACAATGGTTGCGCTATCTACCCCCACCCTAAGGAAAATTACACGCCACTCACCGTGTGGGAGCTTCCGAACTATGCAGGTGCATCACGTTCAGATTTCCGCCCCATGGATTTCTACAACAACAAGAGCGCGCTGGGAGGGTTCGAAAACAACATACGCTCCTTTAAGCTCAAGCGCGGCTATATGTTGACTCTCGCCTGCAACTCCGACGGCACAGGTTACAGTCGCGTTTTCGTGGCACAGGACAATGACATCGAGATTGCCGAGCTACAGAAAGAGCTGGCGGGCCGTATCGGCTTCATCCGCATCTTCCCTTGGAACCGAGTGAGCAAGAAAGGCTGCGGTGCCTTTGACTGGAATCCTGGCAATATCCTGAACGTAACGTGGGGCTACGATTGGGGGGCCGGTGCCTCGCCCTTCTCGGAAGATGTCGATTACGTCGGTATGCACCACCATGAGGACTGGCCCTCATACGGCGAGATATCTACATCCAGAAACTTCAACACCGTCCTGGGCAACAACGAGCCCGACAACACCAACGACCCCAGCCAGAATCCCATTCCCGCCGGACAGATGGAAGCCGTGATGTTTGGCGACCACGGGCTTACGGGAGCCTGGCGCAATATCTATAAAGGCGGCTTCCGCGTGGGCAGTCCTGCCATGGCTGGCGATTACGATTTTCTCCGACAGTTCATCGATTTGTGCCTGAAATATAACTATCGCATTGATTTCATCGCTACGCACCGTTACCAGATGGGCAGTGGCTGGGACTATGACTGGTTCGTAAACTGGATTTGGGATCAATACCATCTTCCGGTATGGATTACCGAGTGGAACTACGGTGCTGAATGGAATGGCAACCTGGACCAGGGTCCCATCTTCTTCCGCGACCAGATTGCAGGCATCGTTCCCATCTTGGAGAACAACCCCCATTTGGAGCGTCAGGCTTTCTTCAATGTGCTGGGAGATGCCAACCGCATGATGACTAACCGCCATGAGGGTATGAGCATTATGCCTGCGGGCAAATGGTACAAAGACTACAAGTCCAAGACGTCATACACTGGCGGCGAGGGCTACTTCATGAAATGGAACTACTGGAAACCTGAAGATCTCACAGCTACGTTGAATGATAGACAAAAGACTGTGTCGCTGAAATGGATTTGTCTCAATGGCAAACAGACAGACTCAACTCTTATAGAGCGCAAATTACCCGACGAGAACACTTGGAAGGTTATAGCTAGAAAAGGCATGGACGGAGCACCGTACCAGACATGGCAGTCCGATGACTTGAAGAATGTCTCAGGCTTAGTAAGCTACCGCCTGCGTTGTTACGACAGCGACGGCCGTGTCCGTACATCAAACGTTGCAGACGTAACCATTGGCAACGCTGCGGGCAATGAGACGTTCCAGTACGGAGAGCTGACGCTGACAGGAACCAACGAGGCCATCAGCATAGATTTCAATCAGCCCTATGACGAGGCTCCGTCTGTTTTCATTGGACCTATCACCAACAACAATATTCATACATACGTCTCTCCCCTCTTCCCACGTAGTTCTATTACAGCCAACGGCTTCAGCTATACGGCCAAGCCTTGGACCCACCAGCCTAATGGCACGACCACTTTCACACGCACCGAGGAAGTGCCCTTCCTTGCCTTGCCAAAAGGCAACTACCATTTTGGCAATATTGATATAGAGGTCGGACAGTTGACACTTTCAGATACCGTACAAGTTAATTTCGAACAGCCCTTCCCCGACGACGTTGTACCGGTGGTGATTGCATGTGTGACTCGCTCACTGCAAAACACGGAACCCGTATTGCATAAGGTTTGGGATATTACACCCCGAGGCTTCAAGTGCGTCGTATCTTTCGAAGCTGCGTCAGGTCCGTTAGTGCTTAGGCAACAGTTGTCATATATGGCCATCACACCAGGCCAAGCCTGCATTGATGCCGATAAGCACCTCTTCATAGCCGCTGGCATCGGAGAGCGTCCGCTTTACTACAATATCCCTCGAGAAGAGACCTTTACTATTTCTGACGAGAACGGCACTGACACATTATACTTGAACGATCCTCTCTTGTTCACAGAATTGCAGACCAACAACACGCCCGTAGCTGCTGACCTACGTCTCAGCGCCTTCTCTACTACATCACGCATCGAAGCCGACGGCTCACACACTTATGTCACAGGCGTTAGATTGTTGCGCATTCTCGACCGCAGCGACAACACTGTTACGCAGATTGATACGCCCAGCACTGCCGACAACGTCGGATGGGTTGTCCTGCATGTAAACGACAACTACGAAGAAACGACCGACGACATCCGAACAGTCAAAGGCCCAAGCTCACAGGGCGCTTCTCTCAGAGGAAGCATCTATGACCTTGCTGGGCGAAGCATAGCTGGCACCCAGCTCAGAAAGGGTTTCTACATCGTTAACGGGCGCAAGGTTTTTGTCAAATAATAGATATTTATTACTTAAATAATCAAAATCAAAACAACAATGAGAACAAAACTATTTTTCCTTACAGCAGCGCTGCTTACATGCCTCAGCGCTTCTGCTCAGTCTTTTACAGCTGACTGGAAAAAGCCTGTACCCACTCAGTTCTCCAACTGGGAACCAGAGACAGATTTCTACCTCTACAACGTAGGGGCCGGAGGGTTCTACATCGCATACCAAGGCGGTACCCCAAACGACGGCCGCTATTGGCAGACACGCTCCTCCGTTAACGACACCATAGGAGCCGTCGTACGTTTCAGCCATGAGAATCCAGATCCTAACTTCGAGGACTACGACCTGACAGAGGAGGACAACGTATGGCTCTTCCTCAACTATGTGCCAAAGTTCAATGAATTCCGGTGCTCCTTCTCCGAAGGGCGCTACAACAGTGTTTGGACTGACAACAACCGCGACCACGACCGTGCCTGGAATGTCATTGTCAGCACTGATGGCACTCTCAAGCTGCAGATAGACAATGGATTCGCCTATAGCGATTATGACTACGAAGGTAAATACCTCGGCGTTCTCCCTTCAGACCCCGACGGTGTCCTCTACTTGGAAGATCGCGACGTGATAGGCGATGATGCCTTGTTCTACAACACATGGCGTGTGCTCTCGCCAGAGCAATATGAGTCCTTCATAGCTTCCAGCAAAAATGATATCAAGCGCGCTGCCGCAGCCGCTTCGTTGCGCGCTGCCATAGAGGCTGCCCAGAAGGAAAACCCGACTATCGACTACTCACGTCAGATTGCCGTCTACAACAACACCTCCAGCTCACTCGAGGAACTTCAGGCAGCCGAAGAGTCCCTGCTCGGATCACTTATCGATATCCTCGTTCAAGGAGCATCAGTCACCAACCCAGCTGACCTCACTCAAATCATTCAGAATCCCACCTTTGACGGCATGAACTATGACGGATGGAAGGGAGACGCCTTCAGTGCCGGAGGCGATGTTGACGAGGTAGCCGAGCACTTCAACAAAAACTTCGACACATATCAAACCATCAGCGGACTACCAGCCGGCGTCTATGAAGTGCGTGTCAACGGCTTCTATCGTGCCGGAGATTCGCCAAGCGCCGACTACGATGCCGTGCGCCGAGGACGCCCCAGCAACGCACGCCTGTATATCACTGGCGGCACACTGGGCGAGTTCAACGTTCCTATCAAGCATCTCACAGAGAAAGGGCTCACAGAGGCGTTGGGACTCCCCAGAGGAGGCATGGATACGGAGGTATCTCTCACTACAGACGAGGGCACGATGTGGCTGCCTAACACCATGGTAGGCGCCAATGCCTATTTCCATCTCGAGGACAACCCCACGCTCTACCGCTCCAACATTGCTGGCGCCATCAGTGACGGCGATGTCCTTCGTTTCGGCGTGAAGAAAACCACTGGCATAGCCAACGACTGGTCTATCTTCGATGATTTCCAACTGCTCTACTACGGCAACAGCACCGATGCCTACCAGGTCATCATCGAAAACGTGTTGAACACCAACAAACTCGACCTCACGGCAGACGGCGTATTCTATGGCCAACCCGAGTACGAAGCCTACAATGAAGTCCTTCAGGCACTCGAGAATGCAGCTTCACCTGAGGAGATCATCAGCAACCTGCCACAACTCGAGGAGACACGCGCTACCCTCAGCGCCAGCATAGATGCATACACAGCATATATCGAAGAGGTTAATAAAGCTCTGCTTTGGTTAGATACTTTCGAAGGTACGGGCACATACTTGGATCTCATCTCCGAATATCTCGAGGGCAACCCCGCTCAGGGTGAATTCCCCAACGGCAACCTGCGCTACATAATCCCCGACTATGATGACAACAACGGTGCCGGCAAACTCAGCACCGAGCAGATTAATGCCGAGATCACCTATCTTCAGGAACTGAGAGAGAAAGCCATCAGAGGTTCTCTCTACGACGGCACAGACCTCACCGACCTCATCAAGAACCCGGGATTCGAACTCGGAGGCGCCAGCGGATGGCTCACAGACCCGCAGTACAACGGTGGCAATGTCACCAACTGGCATGGTGGCACGGCACCCAACTTCTGCGCCGAAGCCTTCAACCATAACTTCGATATCTATCAGGTAATCGAAGGGCTCGAGAACGGACTCTACGAGGTCAACGTGCAAGCCTTCTACCGCACCGCCGCCAACAGCGCTGCCTTCAATGCATACAAATATAAGACGGGCGAGGAGACTGTCCTCTCGGAGGTTTATCTCAACGACTTTTCAACACCTGTAAAGAACGTCATGGAGATTCAGTTCGCTGAGAATCTTGCCAACAACTGCTGGATGAACGACGATGGCTTCTACACGCTCGACGGTATGGCATCTGCATCCGCTGCCTTCAGTCTCACCGATGAGACACAGAACTTCACGCAGCGCGTCTACGGTCTCGTCACCAACGGCACTCTGCGCTTAGGCATACGCAACACTAAGGGCACCCTGGATGCTCGTTGGACGCTCTTCGACAACTTCCATCTCACCTTCCGTGCCAAGAACATCAATGCCCTGCAGGAGGTCATCGACAACTATGGCGAACGTACTGACATCCTCAACGGCGAAGACTACGGACGCCAGGAGAGCAGAGCCCTCAACACAGCCCTCGCCAATGCCGACAACGCACAGGGCAGCGATGCAAAGTACGATGCTCTGCTCAAGCTCGTCAGCGCCTACAACGAAGCTAAGGAGTGCGTTGACGCTTACAAGAAGCTCAACGATGCGCTCGACCTGCTGAACGAAGCCCTTCTCGAGGCAGCCCTCGACAACCCAAGCTCGCGTGCCTACAACGATGCAGCTGACTTCTACGACGAGACATCTGAAGCCATCAGCAACCTCGACCTCAACACGTCTGAGGCTCTGAAGGCCGTGGAAGACATCAACGGATGGATTTCAAAACTCAGAGTTCCTGACTACGAGGGCGCTGCCGACTCCAATCCCATTGACATGACCAACACCATCGTCAATCCTAACTTTGACATCGTCAACGACTTCACCGGATGGTTAGGAACGGCATTCGGCACCGGAGGTGATGCTGGGCAAAATGCAGAGCACTACGAACACAACTTCGACTCTTATCAGGATATCTACGGACTGCCCGCCGGCACCTATGAGCTCAGCGTCAAGGGCATGTACCGTCACGGTAGCCCAAGCAATGATTTCAATGTGTTCAAGCAGGCTCAGGCAGAGAAAGAAGCTGACCCCGACTACGTCGATCCGACACAGCTCGCATACCTCTACGCTCAGACGGCTTCGAAAACCATAATAGCTCTCATTGACCACACCTGCGACGGCGGCAAGTCTCAACCCGATTTCTCCGCAACCAATGCAGGAACAGCCGACGAGCCCTGCTACGTGGCTGACTCACGCACATCTGCTGACCTCTATTTCCACGACGATGAAGCACCTGACGCTTACCTCACTTCCGTCATCATTAAGATTGAAGAGGGTGACGTACTGCGCATCGGTGTGGCAAAGAGCGGCGACGTGCCAGCACAGGCATGGGCTATCTTCGATGACTTCACCCTCACATACTTCGGCCCCGACAGCTCAAAACAGGAGGGAGACAACCAAGTCTCTGTCGAGAGCATAAAGTTGCCGCAGACACTGACCATCGCTGGCATCTACAGCATCGACGGCAAGCAGCTCAACGCCCTGCAGCGAGGTGTTAACATCGTAAGAATGGCTGACGGCAGAGTACAGAAAATCATCGTTAAATAATCAGTGATTGAATTCACTCACTTATAGTTAGTTTTAGATTGTTAGTTAGTTAGTTTATTAGTTTGTTTACGGCCCGCAACTTGTTCGCAGTGATTGCGCGCAAGCCTGCGGACCGTAACGTTTTCCTAACACAAATCGGTCATTAACGTTATGGTGATTCAAGTATTCTTTTTGAACAGATTTTCCAGAGCTTTGTGGGCGCAGTGGGGTTCCATTGTAACCGAGAAGTGATGAAGAAGATGAGAAGAAGCAAGCTTGCAAGCGGCGTGACAGCCTAATGACCGAATGTATCTTAAAGCTTTCCTTTCTATGAAACAACGTCTTACGACTCTTTTGGCTCTTACCTGCTTCGTGGCAATGTTTGCTCAAGCACAGGCTGTGCGCCTCGATTTCGATCTCACGCGCCGCGGCGCTCCTATTGCCACGGACCTCTTCGGCATCTTCTTTGAGGAGATCAACCACGGCGGCGAAGGCGGCCTTTACGGCGAGGCCATCGTAAACCGTTCCTTCGATGACGACTGGGGCTCATTCTACGGGTGGACATCTCAGAATGCCAACATCTCACTCGAGCGTGACAACCTCCTCAACAGCGCACAACGCAACGCCTGCCGGGTGCAGTTCAACAGCGCCTCTGCCTACCTGCGCAACTCAGGCTTCGGAGGCATCAGAATCGCACGGGCCGACACCTACAAGGTCAGCCTGTGGGTACGATGCCCCGGAGGCACCTTCGATGGGCGTCTGACGGCACGGCTCGTCAACGCTGCCGGAAGCAGCTGCGGAGCTGTCACCTTCGACGGGCCCTTCACAGGCCAATGGCGCAAGCTCACGGGCGAGATACGCCCCACGACCGATGCCACAGGGGGAGCCTTCCAACTGCAGGTCTCCGCGCCCACGACACTCGTCGTAGACATGGTCAGTTGCTTCCCACCGACCTTCCGCGACCGCGAGAACGGCATGCGGCGCGACCTCGGACAGATGCTCGCCGACATGCACCCGCGCTTCATGAGGTTTCCAGGCGGCTGCTATATCGAAGGACGAACAGGATGGGACCGTGACCCCAATAACTCAACCCGATGGGAGTGGAAGAAGACCATAGGCCCCATTGAGGAGCGGCCGGGACACCGCAACCAGCAGTGGGGCTACTGGGTTAGCGACGGACAGGGCTACCACGAGTTCCTGCAGTTCTGCGAGGATATCGGCGCGGCTCCCATGTTCGTGTGCAACGTAGGCATGGGACACGGATGGGTTGTCGATTACCGCAACATCGGAGATTTCATACAAGAGACTCTCGATGCAATAGAATACGCCAACGGAGACGTGACCACTACCTACGGAGCACTACGTGCCAAGAACGGACACCCTGAACCCTTCAACCTCAAGTACGTAGAGATAGGCAACGAGAACTGCAATTTCGACTTCAACTCCAACAGCGACCAGAGTGACCACTACTTCGAACGCTACATTCAGTTCTTCAACGCCATAAAGGCGCGCTTCCCCGAGGTCACGACTATCGCAAACGTAGAAGCTTGGGGCACTGACTTCCCCTCATGGCGAAGCGGACACCCCGTGGAGCTCGTCGATGAGCACTACTACCGTGATGCTGGCTTCTATTTCAACAACTACGAGAAATACAACAGCTATTCGCGCGCCGGAACGCATGTCTATGTAGGCGAATATGCCGCCAACATCGGCACCGGCATCGGCAACCTGCGCGACGCCCTGGCCGAGGCCGTCTTCATGCAGGGATTAGAGAACAACTGCGACGTCGTGAGCATGGCATCCTTCGCTCCCATCTTCATGAACGAGACCTACGGCGGATGGAACTACGACATCATACGCTTCGACCACCGGCAGGCCTACGGCACACCTTCATACTACGTTCAGAAGCTCTTCGCATGCAACCAGGGGAGCCACCAGCTGCCCTGGACCGAGACGAATAATGTGCCACAGCTCGCAACCGGCGACCGTCATATCGGCATCGGAACATGGCTCACTGCGGCCACCTTCTCCGACGTGCAACTCTCACGACCGGACGGCACCGTGCTCTTCAGTCAGGCCAGCAGCAACTCAGCAGCTTGGGCCCGAGGCTCCGGAACGTGGGCTTTCAGCACTTCTGACATCCGCCAGACAGGGACCAGCGTCGAGGGAGCAACCTTTATCTGCCGCCTCGACCTGCCCAACGACAGCATTGACCTCAGCCTCAAGGCCACCAAGACAGGGGGCACCGAAGGATTCCTCATCCTTTTCAACTACAAGGACGCACAGAACTACACATGGTGGAACATAGGCGGATGGGGCAACTCAGCCCACGGCCTCGAGAACGCCATCGGCGGCGTAAAGACCACCGTGGCACGCGCCGCAGGTTCCCTCGAGACCGACCGCACCTACGACATACGCATCGAGAAACGTGGTAGCCATGTGCGCTGCTACCTCGACGGCCAACTCATCCACGACACAGAGATCCCCGCAGGATATGCTCGCGGTGTCTTCACCTCGGCGGCCATCGACGAGGATGAGCAACGCGTCATCGTCAAGCTTACCAATCCCAATCCTGCCGACCAGACCGTGCAGCTATGCTTCGCTGGTGCCACGCCCGAAACCGTATCGGCCGAAGTGCTCACCTCCGGTGGCCTCTACGACGAGAACACCATGAGCAACCCCACCCGCGTCGTGCCACGTACCACTGATGCCGCACGCATAGCCACCCTTGCCACAAACGGCGCAGGGGGCGAGCCTGCCGTAGGTGTCACCTACGATGCACCGGCCAACTCTCTCACCATTCTTACCATCGCTTTCTCCAGCCTGCCAGAACGTTATGTGCCGGACATGCCAGAACCCGCAGTAACATACAGCTTCGAGAGAGGCAGAGCCGTCAGCGACGACGGACGCTTCTCCGGCAGACTCGTCAGCGGAGCCACCATTCAGACCATGGCCGACGGCAACCATGTCCTCTACAGCGGAGCTCTCGGTAGCCACGGTTTCATGAACCTCGGCACCGACATGCCACGTGCCGTTCTCGCCGATGCTGACGACTTCACCATCAGCCTCGACCTCTACCCTCGCGCCGAGAACAACCTGGGCTCATTCTGCTGGGCACTGGCATTTGCCAACGGCACCAATCAGTACTTCGGATTCATCAACGCAGGAGGAGCACGCGACTGGTACGCAGAGCTTAAGGACGGCTCCACTCAGAGCTTCCGCTCCGGCAGCTGCCTCCGTGCTGCCTCGTGGCACAACCTCACCTATGTCCACCGCAACGGCACCGGAACCTTCTACATCGATGGCTACCGCTATGCCGAAGCACGCACAGACATTGTCCTGCGCTCGTTCCTCGACAACATCAACGGATGCTACATCGCACGCTCACCCTTCGCCGCCGATGCCTATATGGAGAATACCTATTTCGACAACCTGCGCATCTACGACCGCGCCCTCAACGTCGAACAGGTCTCTGTCATAGCAGGGCAGACGGCAGCCTTGCTGGCTGACTTCCAACCCATCGACATGCCGACGGCTATCAGCGAGCTCTTCGCCACACCGCAGAACGGCGACCAGCAGTCCACGTCATCAAGTCATCAGGCTATCGACATCATGGGGCGTAGCATCTCAATCAATAGCGTTACGCGACCTGGACTTTACATCATCAACGGGCGCAAGGTCTTGGTTAAGTAACCCTTGAGCCTACGGCGATGCCCCGGGCTTTGGGATATATAACATTTGACCGGGCACTATTGTTTCTGTAATATTACTGTCTGCCAAATTTTCTATTCAAAGAAAGTTTAGCGGACAGTAATATTTTTGATACGACCTGTCGTGTGCGCTGATGTACCTGGCTGAGTTGGCTGATGCACCCGGCTGAATTGGCTGATGCACCCGGCTGAGTTGGCTGATGCACCCGGGTGAGTTGGCTGATACACCCGGGTGAGTTAACAGATACAGCCGGCTGTATGAAAGTGACGGTAAATACTTGATTACTGCATGAACGGAATCCACACGCGCATCTTTCCTGCCGCACGGTTGTCCCAGGCATAGTAAGGAATGAGAGTAAGAAGGCCATCAGGCGTTTTGGCCTGCAACGTCTGCAGGCTGTCGAGTGATGGCAGCGTCGGGCCGAGGGTGATGACTGTGTTATCCGTCAGCTGAAGATTGTCGATCTTGAGTGTATTGTCTGCCGCTTCCGCACAATAGACAATAGGCCCACGCTCTATGGCTCGCATGCCAGCATCAGCCTTAACCTGTGGTGCAGCGGAGGTGAGTCGCACGGGCATGTCGAGGGTTAGGGTCACTGTGTCGCCATCCTTCCATTTCCTGCGAAGGACAGCATAGCCTTTCTCGGTGTCAATCTCCTTACAACGCTTTCCGTTGATGCGGACGCTGTAGTCGGTGCACCACCCCGGAATACGCAGCCGCAGTGTCTTCTCCTTCCATCCCTTGCCTCGGAGTTGCAGGCTCACGTCACCATTCCAAGGATAATCGGTCTGCATACGTATAGATGTCTGACTCCCGTCTGTTGCAGGCAGCGTTGTCTCACTGCCGATATACAAGTGTACCCAAACATCCTGCGATGAAGTGCCGTAAACGTAGCTGCCGAGCGAAGGCAGGAAGCGCGATACGTTGCTCGGGCAGCAGGCGCAGCCGTACCACGCCTGGCGGTGGTGCTCACCGGCGCTGCTGAGGGGATTGACGTAGAAGAATCTGTCGCCGCGCAGGTTTATGCCGGCTAACAGGGCATTGTAAAGCGTGCGCTCCATCACGTCGATGTAGCGGCTCTCACCCGTCAGTTCGTGCATGCGCTGGCTCCACAGGACGAGTCCTATGGAAGCACATGTCTCGCAGTAGGCCGTCTCATTGGGCAGGTCGTAGTCCTCTGTGAAGCCCTCGTTGTGCTGCGACGAGCCTATACCTCCTGTGATATACATATTACGCTCGGTCACGTCCTGCCACAAGGCATGTAGGGCTTCGGAGTAGTCGGCATCGGGAAGCAGCGACGACACATCGGCCATGCCGCACAGCAGGTACATCAGGCGCACGGCATGTCCGCCAGCATTGCGTAGCTGGCTGACGGGGACGTCATCCTGATGATACACCTTGTCCCAGAGCCATCCGTTCCAGTCGCTTTCTACGTGACTGCCATGCCCACGGCCGCGTTCTTCCAATAGCCAGTGAGCAAGGCGAAGATAGCGTTCGGTTCCCGTTGCGGTATAGAGCTTGCACAGAGCCAGCTCCACCTCTTCATGCCCTGGAACCCATTGGCGCTTGCTGGGGCCGAAGGTGCTGTCGAGGTGGTCGGCGACACGGCAACAGACGTCTAACAGGCGGCGCTTGCCCGTAGCTTGATAGTAGGCCACACCGGCTTCTATCAGATGTCCCATGCAATACATCTCATGGCGGTCCATGTCCGTCCATCGTCTGTCTGTGTCCGTCAGCGTGTAGAATGTATTGATGTAGCCGTCGTCCCATTGTGAGCGCTCAATGAGTTCAGTCCAATGGTCGAGCTTCTCCTCTACGGCCTTATCGGGATGTATCATCAGGCTGTAAGCCATGCCTTCCATGGCTTTGTACACGTCGGAGTCGTCGAAATAGATGCCGGAGTGCTCTCCCTGCCGCTCCGCCGCGTGGGCGAAATTGCTTATGCGGCCAGTCTGGTTCTCTATCTGGTCGATGCACACGGGCAGCGTGAACATGGCGTGGCGTTCAAGACGTGGCAGCCAGAAGCGGTCGGTGATGCGGACTTGCGAGAAATCAACGTGCCGTGGTTGCAAGGGTTCCTGAGAGGCAGGGCGCTGTGCCTGAACGGCTACGGGCAGTGTCAGCAGCCAGAGTGATGCTGCCACAAGCGTGCAGCTGCAAAGTTTTTTTCTCATATTTAATTAGTACATGTCAGAGTCGTTAGTATTCGTATGTCTTCGCTCGAGGCTCCCAGCATCAGGGTGAACTCACCGGGTTCGACGGCATAATGGCGGTCGATGTTCCAGAACTCCAGCATGGAGCGGTCGATGGTGAAGGAGACGCGCTTCGATTCTCCTGCGCGGAGAAACACTTTCCGGAAGTCCTTCAGCTCCTTGATGGGACGTGTGAGCGAGGCCACCTCGTCGCGCACGTAGAGCTGGACGACCTCGCAGCCGTCGCGTTGACCGCTGTTGGTGAGGGTGAAGGAGAGGGTGACGCTGCCGTCGGCCTTCATCTGCGAAGCCGACATCTCGGCATCAGAATAGTCGAAGCGGGTGTAGCTCAAGCCATGTCCGAAGGGCCACAGCCATCCGAAGGTGTCGCTGACGTAGTTGCGTGCCGAGGTAGGTTTGCGGTTGTAGTGGACAGGCAGGTGACCCACGGACTTCGGATAGGTCATGGTGAGTTTGCCCGAGGGGTTGACGTCGCCCGTCAGGATGGCGGCCACGGCATCGCCCGTCTCCTGTCCGGCATACCACAGGTCGAGGATGGCGTCGGCATGTTCGGCCACGCTGTTGATGCTGAGAGGACGGCCGTGGACGAGGCACACCACCACGGGTTTGCCTGTCGCTACCATAGCGTCGAACAGCTCGTCCTGCTGTCCGAGCAACTCCAGCGTGCAGTTGTCGCCGGTGGATTCAGGTACAAAAGCCTCGCGCGCCAGCATCTCGTTCTCGCCTAAGACGAGGAGGATGAGGTCTGCCTCGCGCGCCACCTCCACGGCCTCGCTGATGCGCTGTCTGTTCTCTTCGGGCTGCGGGAACGTCTCGGGCAGGATAGGCGTGAACCATGTCTGGCGCGAGTCCTCGCTGTGGTTGTTGGTCAGGCGGGTGCCCTCGGCATACACGACGCGGTCGTCGCCGAAGCGGCGGCGCATACCCTCGAGGATGCTTATTTTCTGAATAGGAACGCCTGAGTACTCGCCCAGACGCGCGTTGTCGGCATGAGGACCTATGACGGCTATCTTGCCCGCTTCCGCAGCCTTCAGCGGCAGGAGGTCGTGCTCGTTTTTCAGCAGCACGATGCTTTCTTCTGCGGCGCGGAGGGCCAGGGCGCGGCTTTCGGGGCGGCGGCTGATGCGCTGTGCCGTAGCCAGGTCGCGGTAAGGGTTCTCGAAGAGCCCCAGCTCAAACTTCAGACGCAGTATCTTGCGCACGGCGGCATCGATGTCTTTCTCCTGTATCTGTTTCTCGCGCACAAGCTCGGTGAGGTATTTGTAGCAGTCGCCGCTGGGCAGGTCGAATTCCACGCCTGCCAGGAACGAACGCAGTGCCGACTCCTTGTCGCCGGAGGTCATGTGGTGCAGGTCGTGCGACTCCTTGATACCCTGATAGTCAGAGACCATCATGCCGTCGAATCCAAACTCACCGCGCAGCACGTCCTGCATCAGCGGACGGTTTACGTGCATGGGCAATGCGTCCACCTCGTTGTAAGAGGGCATGACACCTCGGGGATGTGATTCCCGCACGGCTATGCGAAACGATTCCAGGTGTATGTCGCGCAGCACGCTCATCGACAGGTTGGAAGGTGCTTTGTTGCGCCCGCCCTCTTTCTGTCCGTGTGCCAGGAAATGCTTCAGCGTGGCGGCCACGCCGTCGGCGGCAATAGTGCCGTCGCTGCTGCCTTGCAGACCCCGCACGGCGGCAGCTCCCATGCGTCCAGCCAGCAGCGGGTCCTCGCCGTAGCACTCTTCCGTGCGGCCCCAGCGTGGTTCGCGTGCCACATCTACTACGGGCGAGAGCACCATGCCCGTGCCTCGGCTGCGCAGCTCCTGTGCGGCGGTGCGGAACAACTGTTCCACCAGTTCGGGATTCCAGGTACAACCAAGGGCCACGGCCTGAGGAAACGATGTCGCCTCAGCCAGGGCTGCGCCGTGGAGCGACTCATCAACGAACAACAAAGGTATGCCGAGGCGTGAATGCTCCAATGCCCACCGTTGCAGCTTGTTGCGAGCCTCGATGGTATATTCCATGCCGATGTCCTGCGGCTGCATCTGTCCCGGCAGGTGCTCGACGAACGCGCTCATCTTGTCGCTGTCCTGCACGTCGTCAAGGGTGAACGTGTTATACTGGCTGCACAACTGCATCACCTTCTCTTCCAAGGTCATGCGGCGCAACAGGTCGTCCACGCGCGCTTCGGTGCTGCGGCTCGGATCTTTGTAAACCTGTGCCGCAAGCAGAATGGGCAGCAGCAGACTGGGCACAAGAATACCAAAATGACGTTTCCTCATGATTTATTGGGGAAGATATACTATGAGGTTATTTTCAGCGAATCATTATCTTTTTGCCGTCGCGGACGTAGATACCACCTCGGGTGGGGCGTACAACGGGGCGTCCGTTGAGGTCGAACAGAGTTCCGCAGGCCGTTCCCCAGTCTTCGCCATTCGTTCCATTGAGTTCCTGCGTCGTCACCTCATGTATGCCCACGGGGGCGTCGCCCAGACCATATTCCCACCAGGTGAGACAGCGACCCTCATCGATACCCGAGAGGGGCTCATGGTAGATGTACGTACGGCCGTTGCGCACGTCCTTGTTGTGAAGCTTGAAGTAACCCGTGAAACGCTTGCTCGAGGGGCGTCGTCCTATGCGTCCCCACGGCAGCGCCATGCAGGCAGTATAGCCGTCGGAGGTACGCTCGATGGTGACGTGCATGCCGTGCTGAGCCTCCGTGAGATCCTGCCATCCTGTTCCCGTGCTGCGCGAGACAAGCGTTTGACCATCGATGTTGACAAAGAATTTATATATTCCGGCGGGTACGTTGTTTTCGGTGTTGCGCTTGCTGTCGTAGAAGAACTCCACGCCGTCGGCATCCCAAATGGCAGCGCCTTCGTCGGGCGAGCGCAGGTCTCTGTCGCGCACCACGAAGCGGAGGTAAAGCGAGTCGGTGTTCCAGAGCGAAGAGACATACATGCCGGCCTGACTCAGCGAACCCACGAAGACATCGGAGATGGCCCCCTGCCATGGCAGGTCGGTAGTGCCGCGCCCCACCTCGTAGGACGTCAGCGGGTGCATGATGCGGCCTTCGTTGCTCCATATACCGCTCTGGGTGGGGTGTCCGTGGACCTCGGAGATAGCCATGATGGTGGAGTCATTGATCTGGCAGAGCGAGTTCCATACGCCGCCCTGGTCGGGCTCGTCCATGAAGGGGAAGGGAATACTGTAACATTGGAAGTTGCGGGCCATGGCGTTGCCGACATATACAAACTGGCGGAATTTATACATATCATCCCAAGGCGCGCCGCGCTGATCGGCCAGCGAGTTGGTCTGCGTGGAGAGGATGGTCTCGCCAGTCTTCAGCTGGATGAGGTAAGGGGCACCGCCGCCACGCGGCTCGCCGCCGATGATGCCTATCCAGCGGTCAGGGCTGTCGCCATAGCGGATGCCACTGCTCCAGTTGTCCTCCAGTGTGGTATATATGATGCCTGGCTGGAAGCCGCCGCCGAAGCCGTCGTCCTCGATGGCAAGTGCTATGCCGCGGTCGTTCTGCAGCACGACGGGCACCGGCATGCCGTCGCGTGCGCCTACGGTATAACAAGGAACAACGTGCCCGGCCTGCCAGCGGCGCGTGCCATCGGCATTAGCCGTTGTGGAGCGCACCATTGAGATGTTCTGGTCGTTGTTGGGCGTGTCGGCCTCGTTGGCAAAATAGACCTGCACCTCGCCTGACGGCAGTTGAATGATACATGGTTCCCAGACGCCTATCGGACCGTTGTAATTGTTGTCGCCGTTGATGAAATCCTGATTTACATACTGCTGGAAGAGCGTCTGCTCGCCAAACCACGTGCGTCCGCCGTCGGTGGAGTATTTCACCTTGATCTTAGTGGCCCAGCGCTCGTTCCAGGCATACATCAGCGTGCCGTCCTGCAGTTCTAAGAGCTCGGCATTGGTGTTTCCGGCGCCTGCAGGGGGCACGGCAACGGTGAAGGCAGCCTGGAAGACCTTGGCCTTAGGCTGTTTGAAGCGAATCTTGCATACGCCGCCTTCGTCATAGACAAGGGCCTGACGCCCGTCGCGGAGCACCTTCACGCGGCCGTAGCCGCCGGGGGTCTCGAATTTCTGCATCCTGTAGTCCCAACCGATGCGGATGCCTGTACGATAGTTCTGTGCGATGGCCGATGTGAAGAATGAGGCCATGCAACATAGAGCGAGAATTTTTTTGTAGTGTAGCATTGTTTTGCCTATTTTATTGGTTTTTTCTTTAATTTTGTTGCTAATGTCGGAATAAGTTGGCCAAAAGGATGCAACAATCCAGTCATTGAATCCAACAATCGAGTCAATTAATAGCAATCTACTCAACCTGAATGTATTGTTGCATGAAAAGGCTTATTCTTATCTTTCGTATATTAATATAATAATGTACTTTTGAAACGAAAAAAGAGAAAATGGCACCTTACAGGCCCTCTTTAGAGGGCTGCTGTCGGGTTATGAACTTCTGTATGCATTTTAACTTTCTATATTTCAAACAAACCAAATTATTTATGAAAAGAAAACTACTTTTCGCGATGTTATTCATCGCAAGCGTGCTCGGAGGGAGCAGTTCCCTGTGGGCACAACAATGGACACCGTCAGCTCCAGAGGACGGCGGCAGGTACTATCTTTACAATGTAGGTAAAGGTGGATTCTTGACGAATGATGATAACCGCGGACATTTGTCGCTTAAACCATCTGTCGCTATCATCTTACAAGCTGGAGTGGATGGAAGGTTTTACATTAAGACTAATGAGTTCCGTCCTGACAAGGCCAATCCTTATCTCGTAGAGAACATTGACAATAGTAATATCTTTACCGACGTTGAAGAATATGGACCTGGTATAACTCAGTGGAGCTTTGTACTGAAAGAAGGCACTACAAACGTCTATTACATTAAGAATCCAGACCATTCGAACCGTAATATGGAGGTCGATAGTCAGGACCGCGGCTCAAGAGCCAATCCCTTAACACGTACAACAGGCAGCAGCACAAGTGCGGGTGCTCCTGGTTGGGATGAATGGATGCTTGTAACACCGGAAAACTACGACGCAGCTACACGTACTGACTTCACGTCAAAGGTGAAATTAGATTCTGGAGATTGGGGTGGCGGTGGTAATTACGCAGGTCCTGTAACCACATATACAGGTACATCCACTACCCTGTCAGAAGTGTATAGGCCAAACAATGCTAAGACAGGCACTATGATGTCTCAGACTGTATCAGGTCTGGACAATGGTATCTATGAGGTACGCGTTTTTGGTATTGCCCATAATGAACGTAACGATGGTGCCACGCTCACTGGTCGAGACCGCACGACAGCATACGTGTTTGCTACTTCTGGTGAATCCGAAGTCAGAACACCTATTTTGGCAAGTGGTACGAATGTTGCTTGGGAAGGATCTCGTGGCGATGAACTCTCATGGCCATACACCATTCATGATGTCACTGTGAAGGACGGAACGATCACGATCGGATACGGTCTTAATGTTGCGGGCCTGACCAACTGGCATGTTATCCAGATTTATTCGCTCACAAAGACCGGTGACCTTCCTTTGACTGAAAAAATTGAAGCTTATGAGGCTGCTTTGGCAATAGCACAGGAAAAGGTCATCGATGCAGCCTTGCCCACCGGCTTCCGCAATGCCCTTCAGGTAGTTATCGATGAAAACAGTGGTGAAAACAAACCCAGCTATACCGATGCAGAAGCATTAGACAATGCAACTGCTGCACTCAACGCAGCCAACACGACGGCAGAAAGCAGTCGTGAACCCGGTGGCTTCCTCAGTTCTACTATTGCTCTTGCTGGTGAAGAAGGTGTTGATGTAACAGATGCGTCTAATGTGCTCGCTACTGCTACTACAGTGGAAGCACTGAACAATGCACTTTCTGCCCTGCGCATTGCCCGTCGCTTGGCCAATGCAGAAACCGATGATAACAACTATGCAGGCAATGCACCTGCTGCCGGCGATTTCTACCTCTATAATGTAGGTCAGAAGCGCTTCCTCTGTGGTGGTGACGATTGGGGTGCTCATGCAGCCCTGGGCTTCCCCGGTGTACTGATGACCCTTGTTGCCGATGGTGACAACTTCCAGATTGACACACATCTCAGCCTTGATGGTAATAATCATTTCCTTAACAATGGTGCTTACTGCGATGCAGGTGCCTACGCTTGGAAATTTGTGCAAGTAGGTGATGGCATCTATAATATCACCAAGAACGATGACACAAATAGTATGCTTGGCTATACCACGGGAACCTACAACCGCGTGGATAACGGCAAGACCAACGGCAATGACCCCAACAACCAGTGGAAGCTGGTGACAAAGGCTGACCGCGATGCCCTCATCCCATCTGCTACCGCCGAGAATCCTGTCGATGTCAGCTATTACATCCAGAGCCCAGGCTTCAGCCAGCGCGAAGATGTCAGCAAGTGGGAACTTTCCAACACTGCCATCTGGGGACGCGGTGCTAACCATCCCGATTTCGCCATAGAAGCTTACAATCAAACCGCTGCTTCTGTTCAGCAGACCGTGACCGGCCTTCCCGCAGGAAACTACGAGCTGAGGGTTCAGGCCTTCTATCGCGATGGTGGATTCACCAAGCAGGTTGAGATTCTCGAAGGTGGCGGTGAAGCCATTCAGTTGGCTACGCTGTTTGCTGGCACCAAGAGTGCGCTCATCCAGAATGTGTCCGTTCAGGCAGACAAGGCTCCCGGCATCGGTAGAGCTTCTGCTGTAGGTTATATGCCCGACGGTATTGATGATGCCTGCCTCTATTTCCAGAATGGTCTCTACTGGGCTTCTCTCGATGACATTATTGTCGGTGAAGATGGTAAGATGACCATCGGAGCACGTAAGACGGAAAAAATGAACGATGGTGACTGGTTTGTCCTCGACAACTTCCGTCTCCTCTACAAGGGTACTGATGTTGACCTCACGCCATTAGAGAATGACCTGCAAAACAAGATAGATGAGGCTCAAGCTCTTATTAACAACCTCGGACTCAATCTTAGCTATGTCGGCGAAGCAATCAGTAGCGGCGAAGCTCTCCTTGAATCCGAAGAGAAGACTGCAGATGACTTGATTAATGCATACAATGCCTTGCAGGAAGTTATTGATCAGACAAATGCTATTGATTTCTCCATCTTCAAACAGACTGTAGCACTTGCAGAGGCTGAGAGCATCAACACTACAGCCGAGGTCGCTGCTGTCGAAGCAGCCAACGCCGATGGCATTACAGCTGCAATTAATGCACAGCTTTACGTACTGCGCTCTGCCCGCAAGATTAACGCTCTTGGACAGCCCGACATTTATACCGGTGCCACACCTGCAGAAGGTGAATATTACCTTTATAATATAGGTACGGGTATGTGGTTGGAGAATGGTTCCGACTGGAATACGCATGCAGCTGTAGGTCTCTATGGTATCCCCGTTACATTGGTAGCCGATGGTAGTACATTCAAGATGCAGACCAACATCAATGGTGAGAAAAAATACATTGATTGGAATGCATACGTGGACACCAATGGGCAAAATACTTGGAATTTCCTGCCTGTAGATGGACAGCCTGGCGTATATACTATTGGTTCTACAACGAATGACGGTAATTTACTCGGTTACGATCCCAATGGACTCAATGACAATAATAATTATCCGTATTGGAACAATGTTTCCAAAGATCGCTCCGGCTTCGGTAAACCCAACAACCAGTGGAAGCTGGTGAGCGTGGCAGAGCGCGAGGCTCTGGCTGACGCTGCCACCGAAGTGAATCCTGTTGAGGTCAACTACCTCGTCAACAACGGTGGCTTGAGCCGTGTCTGGGGGTTGGATATGTGGACCAAAGTATGTAATGGCGGCAATGGTGGCGCACACGTTTCTTCTGGCGAGAATCCTAAGACTGAAGATTTCAACCGCAACAGCGACTACGGCTATGAAGTCTGGAATGCCAACAGCTTCAGCTACACTCAGGAGCTGACAGGTCTGCGTCCCGGTAAGTACATTGTCAGTGTGAATGGTTTCTTCCGTCAGGGTAATGGTGACTACCAAGCTAGCATCGTAAACAATGGTGGCGAACTCATCAGCGAGGCATATCTGATTGCTAACGATGAAACGGAATATCTCCCGAACATCGCTACTGAGGCTGGCAAACTGCCTGGCATTGCATCTCAGGCTTCCAATAACGGAACATTCGCCAACTGGCCTGCCGAGGCTCTTGCAGCCTTTGAGACGGGTCTCTATGACACCAGCGTGGAAGTAACCGTCGGCCTTGACGGCAATCTGACCATTGGCATTAAGCAAGACCAAAAGACCACGGATGCCAGTTGGGTGCTCTTCGACAACTTCCGCCTGACCTATCTCGGTGCACCTGAAGAGGAAATAGAGGTGACCATCTCTGATGCTCTCTATGCTACCCTCGTAGCTCCGTTCGACGCTACGATGCCTGAAGGTGTGACAGCTTCTACAGCTACCGTGGCTGAGAATGGCACAACCATCGAGCTGACTCCTGTTGAGGGTGCCGTTCCCGCTCACACGCCCGTTATCCTGAGTGCTGACGAAGCTAAGGACTTCACGATTAGCGGCAAGGTCACTAAAGCTGCTCCCGCAGAGCTGAAGGAAGGCGCCCTTGTAGGTACATACAAGGACATGGACGCTCCCGAAGGCAGCTACGTGCTCCAGAAACAGGACGACAAGGTTGGCTTCTACCTGGTTGACTATTCGCAGGCACGCCCGATGGTACGTAAGAACCGCGCTTACCTCGTAGCTCCTGATGGCGGTGTCAAGGCCTTCATCATAGGCCCGACCGTTGATGCCATCAATGGCGTGGAGGTCGAATCCGACAACGCTAAGATCTACAACGTCGCCGGACAGAGCATGAGCAAGCTACAGCGAGGCGTGAACATCATCCGCTCGACGCAACGCGGCGCTTCACACATGAAGAATGGCAAGAAGGTTATAGTTAAATAATAGAACTTCAAAATATTAATTTTTCCGACAATGAAAAAGACATATATCATTCCTGCCATTCAGGCTTACAACGTGCAAGCCATGAGCGTCATAGCACTCTCTATACAAGATGGAAATGCCGACAATAGCGACGTCTTAACCAAAGACAAGGGTGACTGGGACCTCTGGAACACCTCAGGCTCCGATGACGCCTTTGACAAGGATGCAGACTAATACTTAAGCTGGTCTCAGACCATCATAATAGAAAAAGATACGGCATCATCCTACTCTGTAAGGGATGGATGCCGTATCTTTTTTCGCGTCATTCGTTACATCTTGATGTTCTGATTGTTCAGTGGCCACCGAAACCAACATTAGAGACATGAATGAGGGCGTCGTACCGCCGTTGTATCTCGGATGGACAAAGCCCCAGAGATTCAATGGCAATAATTCAATGCCAACTTTGGCTATTTCAGTAGGCTTTTCTAAGAAAATGTGCCAAAATGGTTATAAAACGACGTTAAACTATACAAATCTAATCTTTAATTAAAAGTAATGTTGTACCTTTGCGGCGTGAACGCCGCGAAAGTGTTAATGCATGTGGCTTAATCCAAACATCATTACCATTATAAAACATCTGCTTAACAATAAATTAATAGAAACGAAAGATATACAGCTATGGCAACAGCAATCAGAGCAATCCCGACACTCTACGGCGAGACAGCCCAGTCGTTTGAGAACGAGGCAAAGCGCACGGAACAGAATCCAGGTACGCAAGACTATCGCCATGAGGCAAAAGTAGTTTCCGACTTTCTGAGAACTACCAACGTACTATGACTATAGAAGAACTTCTGGCACGATGCGAACTTGTTCGCGCTTCAGAAAAAAGGCTGGCCGAATGCAAACCTTTTTGTTGCGGAGAGGATGACCTTGACGAGTTCTTCTCTAAAGATTGTCTTGTCAATCAGAGCCGACTGCTTGGCAAGACTTATTTGTTCTGTCTCAAAGAACAGCCCGACACCATCGTCACTGCTTTCTCTCTCTCAAACGACAGCATACGTCTGACCAACCGCTTCACCGATGAATATAAGGAACAGTTCCTTGATGACACCGACCTGCACGACAAGTCATTGAAGCGGTTCCCTGCGGTACTGATTGGACGTTTGGGTACCAATAAAGACTTTGCAGGGAAAGGCTATGGTACTGCTATTATGGACTTCATCAAGGTGCTCTTTCGTACCAACAACCGCACGGGCTGTCGCTTTCTTATTGTAGATGCCCTGAACCAGCTTGAGACGCTTCACTATTACGAAAAGAACTGTTTCCGATATCTTATTGCTGACGAACGACTCGAAGCCAAATACATGGGTATTGGCGTTGGTCGTTTACCTTTGAACACTCGGCTGATGTACTTTGACTTACTAAAGATTAGAGTCAACGAAGAGTAGTTTCCTTACAGGCAGGACTTCATACATCAAAGATTTATGCACTTCAGAGAGACATTTCATGATGGAATCTTGGATGATGCATGAACATTTGTGTTTTCTGGTAGGAGAGTCAGCGCGAGGGATGGATGAGAATGTCATTGAGCGTGTAGTGATCCATCATACAGCTGCGGTCGACATTCCCTCGTATGCCCTGTACGCGGCTTGTGGCCGAGTATTGCCACATGACGAACGGAGCCTCGTCGCATAGCTGCGGCACCTCCTCGGCATAGCGCGCCACCATATATTTGTAGTTAGTGAAGGGGCCGCTGAGGTATTTGTTGTAGAAATCACGTGAGCAGTAGAGAATAGGGCGTACGCCATAGTGGCGCTCTACCATCTGAATGAATGTCTTCAGGTTGTGCTGGAATTGCGGCAACGGTTGGCGGCCCCGTCGCTCTATGTCGATAATGGGCAAGAGATCCATCTCCTTGAGGTTGACGGCGTTGCGGAAATTGTTGAACTGCCGTTGTGGGCTTACGCTTGGGATATAGAAATGGTAAACGCCTACGCGCAAGCCTGCACGGCGTGCTCCATTGAGGTTAGTGCGGAAGGTGTTGTCGACGAGGCTTTCGCCCTCTGTGGCCTTGATGTAGACGTATTCCACCGTGCCGCTGCGGGCCACGTCACGCCAATTTATTGAGCCTTGGTAGTGCGAGACATCGATTCCGGATATCTTGTAGTTGGGGTGATGCTGTTGTGGAGTTACTACTTTCTCGTAGCTGCCTATCTCCACCTCGGGAGCCATCTCAGGTTGGGGCGTGAGGGGCATGAGGGGCGCATCGGGCATCGGGATGTTGTCGTCGGCGTTCTCTGCGACGTCTGTCTTCTTCGTCTTGTTTATCTTTGCCTGGCTGCCGGCCGGAGCGCAGAAGAGCGCTGCACATATAATAAATATATGTACGCGCGCGAAGGGGGTGTTTTTATTGAAAAGCGTCGTGGTTCCCTGCATAACTGTCAAGCCATCTCTGAGCCATCGAATGTCAGGGGGAGGAGCTCCCTGACGCTGTTAATGACGTAGGTGCCTTCGGTGCCGTAGAGCAGCACGCGGATGTGACATCCGTAGCGCGTCTCGGCCTCGAGCAATGCCTGGCGACACATGCCGCATGGCGAGATGGGCTTCGCGAGGAAAGCTCCGCCGCTGAAGGCAGCGATGGCGATGGCCACCGGCGGCTGTTCCGGAGCCTGTGCCTGAGCGTAGAAGAAGGCCGCCCGCTCGGCACAGAGACCTACGGGGAAGGCCGCGTTCTCCTGGTTGCTGCCGCCGTAGATGGTGCCGTCGGCCAATCGCAGAGCGGCTCCGACCTGGAAATGTGAGTATGGCGAATAGCTGTTGCGTGTCATTGCCTTGGCACGCTCGACGAGTTCGCGGTCTGATGCCGATAATTCGTCGGGCATAAGGAGGCTGACTGACACGTTTATTTGAATCTCTTTCATGTTTTTTTCTTATTTTCTCGACAAATATAGTGATGTTTTTCGATAAAGTCCCAAAAATAGATTACTTTTGTACGCAGATTAATATTTTTTACTTTATGAAGCAGTTTTTTAAATGCTTTTGTGCGGCCTTGCTATGCTCGGTAGGTGCTCTGGCACAGTCTGGGCAGTCGGTGCAGTGGCGCTATATCGAGAACTATAAGGACATGGCCATAGATCAGATGCAGCGATATCGCATCCCTGCATCCATAACCTTGGCTCAGGGCCTCATAGAGAGCGGTGCCGGCCAAAGCCGTCTGGCTCGTGAAGCCCACAACCATTTTGGCATCAAGGTGGGAATAGGTTGGACGGGGCCTTACATCGTGATGGCCGACGACCGTCCTGACGACCGTTTCCGCAAATACCGCACCGACGACGAGAGCTTCGAGGACCATTCGCGCTTCCTCCACAACAACCAGCGCTACCAATCGCTCTTCAGCCTGGCCCTCACCGACTACCGCGGCTGGGCGAATGGCCTGAAGCGTTGCGGCTACGCCACCAACCCGCGTTACCCGGAGATGCTCATAGGCCTCATAGAGCGCTACAACCTGCAGCAGTTTGATTCCTATACCAGCGGCCGCTATCACGCCCGCACATCCTCGACACGCGAGAAAGGTCTCGAGAATGATTTCTTTGCAAATCACATCGTCTACAAAATCAACAAGACTTACATGATCATAGCCATACCGGGCGACACCTGGGAGAGCGTGGCTCGCGAGACGGGCGTAAGCAAGCGCCGGCTGCTCAAATACAATGAAATCCCGAAGAACAGCACGCTGGTTCCGGGCGAGATAGTGTATTTAGACAAGAAACGCAGTAAGGCAGACAAGAAGTTAAAGGGCGTTCCGCATGTGGTGCAGCCCGGTGAGTCGCTCTACGATATCGCCCAGCACTACGCCGTCCGCTTAGAGAATGTGTACAAGCTCAATGGTTTCTCCCCGGACTATGTGCCTCAAGCGGGAGACCTGATATGGCTGCGCTAACACTTAATCCCCAATCCCTCGCTCGACCTTTGGTCGCTTGACACTTCAAGAATCCCTCGCTCGACCTTTGGTCGCTTGACACTTCAAGAATCCCTAATCTCTAATCCCTAATCTCTAATCCAATCACCCTAATCCAATCCCCCACGGCCTGTGGCCGTCCAGAAAAAATCATGGCCGACGACAAAAAGATAATTTTCTCGATGGTAGGCGTCAGCAAGACCATCCAGCAAACCCAGAAACAAGTGCTGAAGAACATCTACCTCAGTTTCTTCTATGGCGCCAAAATAGGTATTATAGGTCTGAATGGCTCAGGTAAGTCCACATTGCTTAAAATCATAGCCGGGCTCGACCAGAGCTATCAAGGCAACGTAGTCTTCTCGCCGGGCTACTCCGTAGGCTACCTGCCTCAGGAGCCGCAGCTCGATGACAGCAAGACCGTGCGCCAGGTGGTTGAAGAAGGCGTTCAAGACATCGTGGATGCCCTCGCTGAGTATGAATCAATTAACGCTAAATTCGGCATGCCCGAGTACTACGAGGACGAGGACAAGATGAATGCCCTCTTTGTGCGTCAGGGCGAGCTTCAGGATATAATTGATTCCACCGACGCCTGGAACCTCGACACCCGACTGAGCAGGGCCATGGATGCGTTGCGCTGTCCCCCTGCCGACCAGCTGTGCGGCCAACTCTCCGGCGGCGAGCGTCGTCGTGTTGCCCTTTGCCGGCTGCTCCTTCAGAAGCCCGACGTCCTACTCCTCGACGAGCCTACCAACCACCTTGATGCCGAGAGTATCGACTGGCTGGAGCAACATCTGAATCTCTACGAAGGGACGGTCATCTGCGTGACCCACGACCGCTATTTCCTCGATGACGTAGCAGGTTGGATTCTTGAGCTCGACCGCGGCGAGGGCATCCCCTGGCAGGGCAACTACAGCTCGTGGCTCGAACAGAAAAGCCTTCGTCTGGCTCAGGAGGAGAAGACCGAGAGCAAGCGGCGCAAGACGCTGGAGCGCGAGCTGGAGTGGGTTCGTATGGCTCCGAAGGCTCGCCAGGCAAAAGGCAAGGCGCGTCTGTCGAACTACGAGCGTATGCTCAACGAAGACCAGCGCGAAAAGGAGCAGAAGCTGGAAATATATATCCCAAGCGGCCCGCGTCTGGGCAACAAGGTTATCGAGGCTCACGGACTTGCCAAGGCATACGGCGAGAAGGTGCTCTTCCGCAACCTCGACTTCTCACTGCCTCCCAACGGCATCGTGGGCGTTATAGGCCCCAACGGAGCCGGCAAGACAACGCTCTTCCGCCTGATTATGGGGCTGGAGACTCCCGATGCCGGCACCTTTGAGGTCGGCGAGACGGTGAAGCTCGCCTATGTGGACCAAAGTCACCACGATATCCATCCCGACCAGACAATCTACCAAACAATCTCTCAAGGCAATGAGCTCCTGCGCATGGGCGGTCGCGACATCAACGCACGCGCCTATCTCTCGCGCTTCAACTTCACCGGCGCCGACCAGGAGAAGAAGTGCGGTGTGCTCTCGGGCGGCGAACGCAACCGCTTACATCTGGCCATGGCGCTGAAAGAAGAAGGCAATGTGCTGTTGCTCGACGAGCCCACCAATGACATCGACGTCAACACGCTGCGCGCGCTTGAGGAGGGCCTCGAGGGCTTTGCCGGCTGTGCCGTCGTCATCTCGCACGACCGATGGTTCCTCGACCGCATCTGCACGCATATCCTGGCCTTCGAGGGCGATGGCAACGTATTCTTTTTCGAAGGATCTTACACAGACTACGAAGTCAACAAGCTGAAGCGGCTGGGACTCGAAGAACCCAAGCGCATCCGGTATCGTAAGTTGTCTGACTGATATCCCTATTCCCTACCCCACCTACATCTGCTGTCTGAATGATTTTATATTATATTTTTCAATGATTAACAAATTATAGATTATGAATTGTTCAATGAAAAGAGTTTTTCTTTCTACTCTTGCCATCGTGGTAATCAACTCCGCCCTGGCTCAGGGGCGTACAGAATCCGTCCTCACTGATGGGTGGCAGTTCAGCCGCGACAGACAGAGCTGGCAAGAGGTCAGCGTGCCCCACGACTGGGCCATCAGCGGACCTTTCGACAAGAAGTGGGACCTGCAGGTCGTGGCCATAGAGCAAAACGGAGAGAGACAAGCGACGGAGAAGACTGGTCGCAGCGGTGCCCTGCCGTGGATTGGAGAGGGGCATTATAAGCGGACAATCACTATCCCACCCCACTTCAGCGGTCATGCCGAACTGCTCTTCGACGGTGCTATGAGCGAACCTACGGTCTTCGTCAATGGTCAGAAGGCCGGATACTGGGCCTACGGCTATAACTCGTTCCGGGTGGACATCACGCCGTATGTAAAAGAAGGCGATAATGATTTGGCCGTAGACCTGCAGAACGTAGAGGAAAGCTCGCGCTGGTATCCAGGAGCCGGCATTTACCGCCCTGTCAAGCTCATCCTCACACCACAAAAGGCTCGCATCGACGACTGGGGCATCACGGCCATCACGCAGCTGAATGCCAAGAAGACAAGCGACGGAAAAGAGGTTACGAAGCTCACCGTGGAGGTGCCTCTCCTTGATACCGACAAGGACCTTCCCGTCATTATGCAACTCATCGCTCCCGACGGCAAAGATATAGCTACAATCAGTCCTGCTCCCATGCCCAAAGGCTCCACAACGGCCGTCGGCACCTTCATGATTCCTGATGCCAAGCTGTGGACGCCCGAGACACCTTCTTTATATAAACTTCGCATCACCCTCTGCGACAGCCAGAGTGCGCCCAACGTGTTTGACGATTTCGGCAAGGCCATCGACCAGAAGACCATGAACGTGGGCCTGCGCACCGTCAAGGTCAGTAAGGACGGCGGCTTCCAGCTGAACGGCGTGACGCGTAAGATTAAAGGCGTCTGCCTCCACCATGACCTCGGTCCCTTAGGCGCTGCCGTGAACAAGGCTGCCCTCATCCGCCAGATTAAGATCTTGAAAGATATGGGCTGCGATGCCATCCGCACGTCTCACAATATGCCCTCCCAGCTGCAGATGGACTTGTGCGACTCGCTCGGTATGATGGTCATGGCCGAGAGTTTCGACATGTGGTCCTATCCGAAGTGCAGGAATGGCTATTCCCGTTTCTTCAAGGACTGGGCTGACAAGGATATCGAGAACCTGGTGCGTGCCCATCGCAACCATCCCGCTATTGTCATGTGGTCTATCGGCAATGAGATTCCCGAGCAGGGCATAGAGGGAGGCCGCCAGACGGCTCAGCACCTGCAGGACCTCTGTCACCAGCTGGACCCCACGCGCCCCGTCACTCATGGCAGCGACCGTCCCGACGTCGCCCTCACCACGGGCTTCCTGCCGGCGATGGACGTGCCTGGACTGAACTACCGCCTGCAACGCTACCAGGAGACCTACGACAATCTGTGGCAAGGCTTCCTGCTGGGCTCGGAGACTGCCTCAACGATTTCCTCACGCGGAGTTTACTACTTCCCCGTAGAGCTCAGCGACCACGTCAACCACGAAGATGGTCAGTGTACCGGCTACGATGTTGAGTGGTGCTCGTGGTCTAATCTTCCCGACGACGACTGGCGGTGGCAGGACGATAAGCCATGGGTAATCGGAGAGTTCGTCTGGACGGGCTTCGACTACCTCGGCGAGCCGACTCCCTACGACAACTACTGGCCGTCGCGCAGCAGCTATTTCGGCATCTGCGACCTCGCCGGACTGCCCAAGGACAGATATTTCCTCTATCGCTCGAAATGGCAGACGCGCGACCACACCATCCATCTGCTGCCCCACTGGTCCTGGGGCAAGGAACGCATAGGACAGACGACGCCGGTTTATTGCTATACCGATTATCCCACGGGCGAGCTCTTCGTCAACGGGAAGAGTCAGGGGCGTATCACCAAGAATCCCGCCGAACGTCTCGACCGCTATCGCCTGCGTTGGAATGAAGTCAAGTACGAACCCGGTGAGCTGCGCGTCGTCGTCTATGACGAACAGGGCCAGAAGGCCGGCGAGCGAATCCTGCGCACAGCCGGCAAGCCCTCTCGCCTGCAGCTTGATGTGTGGACACAGACGGGGTCGCCCTTGCTCCAGGCTGATGGCGAAGACCTGGCTTTCATCACCGTCTCGCTGACAGACAGTCGTGGCACGCTTATTCCCGCGGCCGACGATCAACTCACCTTTGACGTTACGGGTGCGGGCCGTTTCGAGGCCGTCTGCAACGGTGATGCCACCAGCCTCGAGTCCTTCACTTCTCCCACGATGCGCCTCTTTAGCGGCCAGCTGGTGTTCATAGTCCGCAGCAGCCATCAGGCTGGAACCATTAAGGTGCGGGTGCGAGACGCCGCACGCGGTCTGTCGCAGTCGCTGAAGATTGACACAAAGTAACTTCTTGGCCACATAGAAAGATTCCAAGCTCGGCCGAAGGACGCGTCTCAATACTCATTACAGGCGCCCTTCGGCCGAGCGGACGTTTTTATTAATAGAACGTTAATTCGGTAGAAGCTCTATGCTATTAATCTTCTTTTGTCAATGATTTAACCCAAATCGGTCATTAGACCAAAGATGGCTTTTAAACAATTACAGATAACGAAAATCTGCTCAAAACAAATAGCGCACCGACATGAATTCTAATTTATTGCTGTCCGCTAAAACTCAGATGCGCAATAATC
>CAJOLI010000002.1 GCA_905235285.1 uncultured Bacteroidaceae bacterium | reverse complement strand
AAAATCTGGGACATGACAAAACCCTGGCTTGGGAAAGTCGGGGCTTTGTTTCATAAAAAAACTAAAAGAGGTCGTGTCTGGTACTTTTGACACGACCTCATATTTATATAAGGCAAATAGCGCACCGACATGAATTCAAATGAGCGATTTGGGTTTAATTTTTGCTTTTTGCTTGCGCTTCTGCCGTTTTGTGCTTACCTTTGCGCCAACCTATGTGAGTAGTTTTAATTTGTATATCTTAAATCGTAATGTATCTATGGCTCGTCATAACGAATTCGGAAAGTGGGGCGAAGACCTTGCAGCCAAGTACATGGAGGAGAATGGTTTCGAGATTCTTGCACGCAACTGGCGTCATGAGCACAAGGAGGTGGACATCATAGCCCATAAAGACGGCACACTCTATTTTGTTGAAGTGAAGACACGCCATGGCGAAACGTGGAATGCGGAAGAAGCCATCACCTCCAAGAAGCGGACGCTTCTGTGGCGCGCTATGATGGCTTGGAAGTTGCAACATCCTTCGCCGATGCCTGTCCGCTATCCTGTCATTGCCGTTGTCATCAATGAGCCTGGCACACAGCCTGAACTCCGTTGGCACGACGATATTTGGGATTTGTGAACATGCCTTCTTTACCAGACAGCTTATAATAACCCCAAATTGGTCATTAGACCAAAGATGTCTTTTAAGCTATGCTTCTTATGCTTTTATCCACGTTGTTGCGCTATTCCTTTTGGCATCATTCCGCCATCTGCGCGGTCACAATGCCCGCATTGCTTCCTTACAGATAACGAAAATCTGCTCAAAACAAATAGCGCGCCGACATGATTATACAATGACCGATTTGGGATAAAAATCCCCGCTGCGTCTCGTGATGCAACGGGGACTATAAGATAACGGAACGCACCAGGTAATCATGGCGTGCAAGCAATTTCATAAAAAAACGTCTTTCCCAGTCTCCGTTTCAGAATTTTTCAGTATCTTTGCCATAGAATTGCGACGATGAAACGATTTCTGCTGTTCATACTGCTTCTACTGACTCTCGTGCTCGGAGGCACGAGGACTGTTGTCATGGGGCCAGAGGACATGGCTTCCTCCCCCGTCTCCCTGCAGGAACAAGGCAGCTATCGCTCAAACAATGACAAGCTTCCGAACGAAGGTCTCATCACGGATAGTAATCCGCTGTGCCGGCTGGCAAACGTCAGGACGCAGAGAGTGGTGCCCGCACATGGGCAACATCCTTCCCGCTCTGGCGGTCGCATAACTGGTACTGCGCTCTCATGTGTCTCATCCCAAAAACACCTCTGCGACGGAAGGCATTCAGAAAGGGTGCCCTTGCGCTTTGCTGCCTCGCGCCGCTACTATGTCATCGCGCTGAGGCGGCTGATTATTTAGTGAAAAGTTAATGAGTTAACGAGCTCTTGTCTTGGCAAGCGCCAAAAGAGCCGTGCGGACAAGTTGTTTCACTATTAACGTTTCACTTTTTTCCCTTTCTTAATAATTATGTCAAAGCTAAATAATTTGGCAATGGCCCCTGCCATTGCCAATGACTCACGTATATCTGTCAAGAAAAGTTTTCTTGGCCTGGCAACAACCATCGTTTATGCTCCCACTCAGAGCACTATCCACATTCATACGACGGACTATTCTGCAGAGTCCGGCAAGCGGATGCAACAGTTATTGAATAGCCCCTATACTTATATCGAGGAGGTGCTGCGCACCCACGGCAAACCCGCCGACACGGCTGTCGGTCCCTATCGCCTTGAAGTGCTGGCGAGCGATGATCATCGGTTCGCTGCAGCACAGCTGTTCCGCTATGCGGGCCTTGACTGCGAGGCCGTCTGTGACTTGCGTATCGCCGAAGGCGAAGAAGCCGCGGTGCTTGCCAAGCTGTGCCAATCCTAAATCATAAGTCCGCATGGTTTTTACCATCATCCTCCTGGCTATCACGGCCATCCTCTTTGCCGTAGGGCGCATCAGGGCCGACATCATCGCCTTGTGCGCCCTCACGGCGCTGCTGCTTGCCGGCATCCTCACGCCGTCCGAGGCTTTGTCGGGGTTTGCAAACCCCGTAGTGATCATGATGGCAGGGTTGTTCATAGTAGGTGGTGGCATCGTGCAGACGGGTCTTGCCAAGATGCTCGGCTCGCGACTGCTACGTTTGGCCGGACAGAGCGAAACGCGCCTCTTCCTGTTCGTCATGGTGGGCACGGCTACCATCGGTGCCTTTGTCAGCAACACGGGCACGGTGGCACTGATGCTGCCTATCGTGGTCTCCATGGCAGCCACGGCCAAGGTCGATAACCGACGGTTGCTCATGCCGTTGGCCTTTGCCAGCTCGCTCGGTATGTTTACCCTCATAAGCACGCCGCCCAACCTGGTCATCGACGAGGTGTTGCGCGAGGCGGGGCACACAGGCCTCTCCTTCTTCTCCTTCGCTCCCGTAGGGGCTATCTGTCTGGCTGTGGGCATCGCCGTGCTACTGCCGCTATCGCGTCTGCTGGTGAAGCGTGAGACAGGTGAACAGTCAGGTGGCAACAGGCGCAGCAAGAGCCTTCGTCAGCTGGTGAAGGAATACGCACTGGCAGCAGACGTCACCCGCTGCTCTATCCCCCGTGGCTCCTCCATCGTTGGGAAGACCATCGGGCAATTAGATATCCGCCAGAAATATGGCCTTACGGTCCTCGAGGTGCGCCACGAGCGGTCGGGCCTCGCCGGAGGTCTCGTCCCCAGCCGCCTCGTCAAGGATATCTCGCAGTCATTAGCCACGCCGGGCGTCGTGCTGCAGGAAGGCGACATCATCCTGCTTTCGGGTCCCGAGGAACAGTCTGTGCGCTTGGCCAAGGACTTCGGGCTGCAGCTGGACTTCGGGTCAGAGGAACTGGACTTCTACAACATCGGTCTGGCCGAGGTCGTGCTACTGCAGCAGTCCAAGTTCGTGGGACGTCGCCTCTCTGAGACAGGTTTCCGTGCCAAGTACAGTATCAACGTGCTGGCCGTGCGGCGCGGCTCGGAGCTCATCAAGGACGACTTGCCCTCGCTGAAACTCCACACAGGCGATGTGCTGCTTATCCAAGGAACATGGGATAATATTGGTCGCCTCACGTGCGACGAGGAACACTGGGTGGTGCTCGGTCAGCCCCTGGCCGAGGCAGCGCGCATTACCCTGGACTATAAAGCCCCGCTGGCTGGCGGCATCATGCTGCTGATGGTGGTCATGATGGTCTTTGACTTCATCCCCGTGGCACCTGTCACGGCGGTGCTCATTGCCAGCCTGCTGATGATGCTTTCTGGCTGCTTCCGCAGTGTGGAAGCAGCCTACAAGACCATCAATTGGGAGAGCATAGTTCTCATCGCAGCCATGATGCCCATGTCACTGGCCTTAGAGAAGACCGGTGCCTCGGCCATGCTTGCCGGTGCACTGGCCAGCAGCCTCGGTACGGCCAGCCCCCTGCTACTGTTGGCTGGTGTGTATTTCACCACGTCGCTGCTGACGATGTTTATCTCCAATACCGCCACGGCAGTGCTCATGGCACCTATAGCCCTGAGTGCCTCCGAGGCTGTGAGCGTGAGTCCGCTGCCGCTACTCTTCGCCGTGGCTGTTGGGGCCTCTATGTGCTTCGCCAGTCCCTTCAGCACGCCGCCCAATGCGCTTGTCATGCGTGCCGGAGACTACTCATTCATGGACTATATCCGCGTGGGCCTGCCCTTGCAGCTCATCATGGGCACGGTCATGGTGTTCACCCTGCCCCTGCTCTTCCCGTTTTGAACTCCCTGTTCCGACAGATTTAATTTTCAGGCGGCTTTCCTCACTGGAAGGCCGCCTGAAAAGTATTCATTCAACTCATCGACGTCAAATGTGCCTTTCGCCATTGACGCAGCCAAGCGCCTGTTGGTATTCTCAATGAGAATGTGTTAATACTTTCGACATGTGAAATCTTTCATTATTCAAAGAGTCATCCAATAATGCCGCTCGTCGTTACTCATCTTCTCGATGGCATAGCGGAGTGTGGTGCGATGCATCTCGTGGATGTGCTGGCGCAGGAAATCGCGCAAGAAGTCCATGCCGACGCGCTTTCCCATCTCGCGCAGCATCCAACCTACGGCCTTGTGCATCAGGTCGTGGGGATGGTGCAGGTGTCGCTCAGCCATGCGCAGGCACCATGACGGGTCGCCAGCCTGCGACGTGGTCAATGTGCAAACCATGCTGATGCGTTGCCGCCAGAGGTCCGGGCTTGATGCGAGGGCGTCAATCAAGGTCTCGTCACCGCCCTCCATCACTATCCACCGCCCCAAGATTTTCGGCGCAGACATGTCTACCAGGTCCCAGTTGTTGGCACGGTGGGCGTAGTGGAGGTACATGGCGAGAATCTCTTCTCGCTGGCGACGGGCTTCGGGGTCATTGGCGAGGCGCTTGGTGCTCGCTCTCTCAAACTTCTCCACCATAATGAGCAGACCACACAGGCGCACCTCGTGCCAACGGGACATGAGCAGATGAGGCACTTCGCACAGCGGGAGATTCTGCCAGGTGTGTTTGACCACCTCCCGCGTCTGAGGCACCTTGATACCCAGAAACTCATCACCCTCAGCGTATTCGCCCGGAGCTGTCTTGAAAAAACTCATCAGCACCAGCCGCTGCTCATCATCTCTCAGCGATTCCATGTACACAATGATTTCCTCTGCCTTCATATCACTTGCATGGTTTGTCCTATCATTTATGCCATTGCTTTTTTTGAGCATATTTTCCTAACAGTGCTCCTCTGGATTCCACTCGTGAGCCTTCATGTCTACGCAGCCATTCTCCTTGATGCGCACGCCCTCGGACATCAGCAGCAGCGCCTGCTGGTGCCAGCCGGGCACGGTGCGCCCCGCACTGTTGACAACGCGGTGGCATGGCAGGTTGAGCTCCAACGGGGCATCGTGCATGGCACGACCCACGAGGCGGCTGTGGTTGGGCCATCCAATCAGCACAGCGATGTGGCCGTAGGAAAGAACGTGTCCGGCAGGAATCTGCCGGACAACGTCATACACTTCTGCGTAAAACGCAGCGGAGTCGGGGCCTTTCAATAGTTCTCTGCCTTGATTTGGAAATAACTCTGGGGGTGGTTGCAGGTGGGGCACACCTCGGGTGCCTGCTTGCCGACGACGATGTGTCCGCAGTTGGCGCACTGCCAGATGACGTCGCCGTCGCGGGAGAAGACCACGGCATCCTCGATGTTCTTCAGTAGGCGACGATAACGCTCCTCGTGGTGACGCTCGATAGCGCCCACGAGCTCGAACTTCTCGGCAATATCGTCGAAGCCCTCTTCACGAGCCTCGCGTGCCATGCGGGCATACATGTCCGTCCACTCGTGGTTCTCGCCAGCGGCGGCATCGGCAAGGTTTGTGACGGTGTCGCTGATGCTGCCGCCGTTGAGGTACTTGTACCACATCTTGGCGTGCTCCTTCTCGTTGGCTGCCGTTTCCTCAAAGATGGCAGCAATCTGGACGTAGCCGTCCTTCTTGGCCTTGGAAGCGAAATAGCTGTACTTGTTGCGAGCCATGCTCTCGCCGGCAAAAGCTTCTTGGAGGTTGCGCTCGGTCTTGGTTCCTTTCAGTTCTCTCATAGTTTCTGGTTTTTAAAATTATATGTTAAAGGTGTGTACTGTTAATAATGTTTTTCACCTAAAGATATCCGCGTACCTGCGTGTATGTTGCGAGCAGCTGTTGAAGTTCAGTGAGACAGGATGTAGTTGACAATCCATTGGCCAACCTCGCGAGTGCCGTAGTGCGGCCCTCCCTCTACTTGGATTTCAGGCGTGCGTACGTTGGCCTCGAGGCTGGCATCGACTGCTTGTCTGACGAGGGTGCCCTCGCTGTTGAGCCCGAAGTGCTCAAGCAGCATGGCTACGGACAGGATCTGTGCGAGAGGATTGGCGATGTTGAGTCCTTTAGCCTGCGGCCAGGAACCGTGTATAGGTTCGAAGAGAGGCGTGTGCTCGCCCGTAGATGCCGACGGCAAGAGTCCCATGGAGCCTGTGATGCAAGACGCCTCGTCGGTGAGGATGTCGCCGAAGGTGTTCTCTGTGACGATGACATCGAAGAAGCGTGGCTCTTGAATCATACGCATGGATGCATTGTCGACGTACATGAAGTCCGTGGTCACATCAGTGTATTGCTGTGCAATCTCTTGAGCCACTTTCCGCCATAGACGGCTGCTGGCCAGTATGTTGGCCTTGTCGACGACGGTGAGGTGCTTGCGCCGGCGGCGTGCGTAGGCGTAGGCGACGTGCAGGATGCGCTCTATCTCGCGGCGCGTGTAGACGTTTGTGTCGTAGGCACGTTCCTCATCTTGGTATTTCTCGCCAAAGTAGAGCCCACCTGTCAGCTCGCGGATACAGATGAAGTCGGCATCGCGTACGATATCGTCTTTCAGCGGGGAGTTGTGCAGGAGGCTGGGGAAAGTCTGGATGGGTCGGATGTTGGCGAAGAGCCCGAGGCGCTTGCGCATGGCCAGCAGTCCCTGTTCGGGTCTTACGGTGGCCGTGGGGTCGTTGTCATAGCGTGGGTCTCCGATGGCCGAGAAGAGCACGGCGTCGGCATTCATACACGTCTGGAAGGATGCTTCGGGGAAGGGGTCGCCAACTTGGTCGATGGCTTCGGCGCCGCAGATGGCGTAGTCGTAGGTGACCTCGTGGCCGAAGCGCTGACAGATGGCAGACAAGACGTCGGTGCCTTGTTTGCTGATTTCCGGGCCAATGCCATCGCCTGGCAGTACTGCAATTCGTAGGTTCATGTGTTCAAGTGTTTGTTGTGGTTGTTGAGATTATCGTTGAAATATGTGTTGTATCATAGATGCGGCCTGTGCCCTTGTGGCCTCGTCGGCGGTGAGCAGTGCCTCGAGTGCTGTCGCGAACTGCTTTATGATGGCGTTGCCGGACTGCTGCTCTGTCTGCTGTTCTGGCTGTGGCGGAGTGTTCGTTTGTCGGCGAGGTTCCGTCGCTGCTTCATCGTCAATGTATTGCTCGAGGTCTGAGAGTAGGCTGTCGAATTTGTCGCTGCCGAGGAACACGGCATCCTCGCCGCCATCGAGCACGCCTTCGAAGAGCGAGGTCTTGAAGCGCAGGCGCGAACGCATGTCGTCCTCAATGGTTCCTGCGGCTATCAGGTTTATTACCTCTACTCCCCGTTGCTGGCCGATGCGATGGAGGCGTCCGATTCGTTGTTCCATGATGGCCGGATTCCAAGGCAGGTCGAGGTTGATGATGATGTTTGCGACTTGCAGGTTAAGTCCTGCCGAGCCGGCGTCTGTAGAGAGGAATACCCTCACGGAAGGGTCGCTATGGAAGGTGTCGACACGTTGCTGTCGCTGGTTAACAGGAATGTCGCCATGGATGTAGACGTATTCCACTCCGCTGCGCTCCAGCTCCTGTGCTACAAGCCTTGTCATCCGCTCCCATTGACTGAAGATGACGACTTTTGGGGGCGTCTGGCTTAAGTCGCCAGCAGCGGCCGCAGCTTCCCCGTCGATAGTGACTCCGCACTCGTTGAGAATGTTCATCGTCTCCTCCACTTTAGTGTCGAAGCGGCTGTGCTCGTCGAGCAGGAAGAGGCTGTCGCACGTCATGCGCATCTGCTGCAGCGTCAGCAACAGCGTGCGGCGGTCTATCTCGGAGAGGAAATGCTGGCGGTGCCATTTGCTGACGAGGCGAGCGGCATTCAGGCGCAACTCTTGGTGTGCGGCCATCTGCTGGGGCGTCATCGGCACAAAGAGGTTCTTATCAATGCGGGGCGGCAGCTGCAACTCTACGTCTTTCTTTGAGCGTCGCAGCATGATGGCACTCAACCGCTGGCGCACTTCGCCAAGCGATTGATAGCCTACCGTGCGACCGTCGGCATCCGTGATGATATATCTGTCGCGGAAGAGATAGTAAGGCGCAAGAATGAATTGATCGACAAGTTCCACAATGCTGTAGAGCTCCTCGAGTCGGTTCTCCAAAGGTGTGCCGGAGAGGATGAGAGCGTAGCGCGACGTCAGCTGCCTGACGGCCTTGGCCATCTGCGTGTTCCAGTTCTTCAGCCTTTGCACTTCATCGAGGATGAGCATGTCACACTGAAGCATATGTCCGGCTTTGACATCGTCTGTGAATGCGTTGTATGATTGTATCTTGAACTCCGCTTCAGCCTGTGCCAGCTCGCGTCGGCGTTCAGGTGAACCGTCGACGACGACAGCCGAGCGCTCGGTGAACCGCTCTATTTCGCGCTTCCACTGCTGCTTCAGCGTGGCCGGGCAAAGGATGAGAACATTCGTGATGAAGCTTTCGCGCATCAGCAATTCAGCAGTGGCTATTGCCTGCACGGTCTTTCCCAGCCCCATCTCGTCAGCGAGGATAGCCCTGCCGGCAGTGGCAGCGAAGCGTACGCCCTCTTTTTGGTAAGGATATAGGGTAGTGCGGAGCAGCGTGTCGAGGAGCGTGTCGGTGTATGTCTCATCAACGACTTTGCGGCGGGCGATGGATTCGCGTTGCTCAAGGATGTAGTCGAGGGCATCCTGATAGCACCTAAAATCCTCAGACAAGGCTTTAGCCTGCTGCATGAATTCGCCGAATTTCTCGAAGGCTTCGGGTCGTAGCGTGTCGAGCTCATTGAAAAACTTAGCTGCCATGAGCCTAAACTCTTTAGTGGCAGCGCTGCCGATTCGTATCTTCACTTCACGCACATTGCCGCGGTAGCTCAGGTAAACGCTGGTGTAGGCTGGCAGGTCCCAGTGGATGCGTTTGTGGTGGTCGGCAATCCAAAGGCGTGCGGCCTCGACGTGCTTGCACGTGCCGAGCTGTGAGGTCTTGAAGTCCATGCAGTCGCAGTAGTTCCACGGGCTCTTGGCTCCTCGGAACACAACTTTGTACACGCGCCCTGACGCTTTGCTGCTGACGCGGTACTCGCCTGGGGAGTAGCGCTCGCTGACACATTCCACGTCCATCTCCTCGCGACGCGCTTGCTGCATCCGGAGCATCACTTGCCACTCCTCAAGGCTCTTGTCGCGAGGCTTCACGAGATGGCTGAGCTCGTCTTTTGGTAAATCTGCATATTTCATTTTGGCATTGTTGTCCTTTTGACTGCGTAAAGTTATGTAAAAAAATGATGTCTCAGCTCGTTTTGCGGCTTTTTTTCTTATATGGAGTTAAAAAATACCAGTAGAATCCCTTTTTTGCTTACCTTTGCAGCATGAAACGTACTTATTTACTGCTTCTTCTGTGTGCATCTGTCGCTTTTGGTTTCGGGCAGAACAGCTACGACGAGTTGGTGCGGCGTGCCGTCACGGCAATGGAGGATGACAGCCTCCGTATGGCCGAAGAATTGTTCAAGCAAGCCCTTAAGGCAGAGCCTGCTGCTCAGGGCAACGCCATCATTTGGGGACATCTGGCGAGCATTGCCGAGCGCAGTGGTCGCGAGCACGAGGCTCTGGAGCAGTACAATATTGGTATAGGTCTTGCCCCGCAGTTGCCTGCGTTGCTGCTGGGCAGGGCTTCGTTGTTGATGAAACTGGGCAACGAGCCGCGAGCGCTGGCAGACTACAACGAGGTGCTCGCCATCTACTCCGACCACCCCGAGGCCTTGCTCTTTCGCGCATATATCTATCATCGGCAGCGCCTGCTGAAGGATGCGCGAGCCGACTTCGACCACTTGCTGCGCCTGAATCCGGCTCACGAACAGGCCTTGCTCGGTCTGGCTTTGGTCAACGACGACGACCGGCGGCCTCAGGAGGCCCTCGAGACGGTGAATAGGGCTATAGACCTTTATCCAGACCACGCTTCGGGTTACGCCATACGAGGTGGAATGGAACTCGACCGCAAGCAGTATGAACGCGCCGAAGCGGATTACACAAAGGCCATAGAACTGGAGCCTGAGTCGCCGACCTACAGATTGGCACGTGCTCACTTCTATACGATTACGAAGAAGAAGCGTCTGGCACGCGAGGACGTCCGTGCAGCCGCACAACTCGGGGCATCGGCCGAAGAGGTGGCCGGAGCCGCCGGCTTGCGGCCATAAATCTTATAAGTCTAATTTGATATTGTAAAGGCACAAATACTTTACGACATAGCTAAGCCCTGGTTAGAGAAAGTCGGAGCTTTGTGTAAAAAAGAAGAGGATGAGCCTTTGACTCACCCTCGCGTTTGGTTGGGCCCTGTAGTAGGGTTAAATAGGTCACGCCTTAAATCTTCTCAAAACTAAAGCCGGTGAAGTCCGGTATCTGGTGGTCAGAGAGGGCGCGCAACGTTTCTGCGGGATGAGTGGTCGTGAGTGCGACGACGAAGGCTCCCGAGTCGCGGGCCGCGCGAAGGCCGTTGATGCTGTCCTCAAAGACGACACTCTCGCCGGCCGTCACTCCGAAGCGGGCCATAGCCTTAAGATAGCAGTCGGGGTGGGGTTTGGAATGGTCGAAGTCTTCGCTGGTGAGGATGGCGTCGAACACCTCAGTAAACTCAGGATGCTGCTCATAGACGCGTGCCATCTTCTCGTGGTTGGAGCTGGTGACTACGGCCGTTCGTATATTGCTTTTGTGAAGCGTCTGGAGGAAACCTTGTACTCCAGCTATGTAAGGGAAGGACATTTGCTGCTCGTAGTCGTTGAGCCGTTGGGTGACCGTAGCGCGTTGGGCTTCAAACGGGCCTGAGAAGTAGCGGTCGAAGATTTGGGTGAGTGTCTGTCCCTTGATGGTCTGTTCCAGCCCTGTTTGCTGAGGGTAGTATGTTCTGAACTGTGAGCCCCAGAATATAGAGTATTGGGGCTCGGTGTCGAAGATGACGCCATCGAGGTCGAAGAGTGCGGCTTTAAACATTTCTTATGATGGTCTGGGCGCGGTCTGGGCCTACAGAGAGAATTGTTATGGGTGTCTGCAACTCGTCCTCCAGGAACTTGACGTAGTCGAGGAAGGCTTGTGGAAACTGTTCCTCAGAGGTCATTGAGGAGAGGTCCTCGTTCCATCCTGGCAGGTCGCGGTAGACAGCTGTCCAGCCTTCGGTGTCGAACGGCATGGTGGTAGTCTGCACGCCATCTTTCTCGTAAGCCACGCACGCACGGATTGTGGCAAAGCCGTCGAGAACGTCGCTCTTCATCATGATGAGCTGTGTCACGCCATTAATCATAATAGCATATTTCAAGGCCACGAGGTCTACCCATCCGCAGCGGCGGTTGCGCCCAGTCACGGCTCCGTACTCATGTCCTATCTCGCGCAGGCGGTCGCCCGTGGCGTCGAAGAGCTCTACAGGGAACGGTCCGGCTCCTACGCGTGTGCTGTAGGCCTTGAAGATGCCATAGACCTGGTCTATCTTGTTAGGACCTACGCCCAACCCAGTACAGACGCCGCCTGTAGTTGTGCTCGACGAACTTACGAAAGGATAAGTGCCATGGTCAATGTCGAGCATAGTGCCTTGAGCGCCCTCGGCCAGCACGCTCTTGCCTTCGGCTAGCAGTTGGTTGATTTCTATCTCGGTGTCAGAGAGCTTGAACTGACGCATATATTCAACGCCTTCGAGCCAGAGACGTTCCTCTTCGCTGATATCGTAGTCGGTGTAGTGGAGGTCGCGCAGGATTTGCTCGTGACGCGCCTTCAGGGCCTCGTATTTTGCTTGGAAGTTGTCAAGGATATCGCCTACGCGCAGCCCCGTCCGGCTGGCTTTCTCGCTATATGTAGGTCCGATGCCTTTACCCGTAGTGCCTACTTTGTTCTTGCCTTTGGCAGCTTCGTAGGCTCGGTCGAGGACACGGTGTGTCGGCAGGATGAGGTGGGCACGTGTGCTGATATGGAGTCGGCTGTGGAGGTCGTAGCCGGCACTCTCGAGCTCTCGCGCTTCAGCCATAAAGAGGTCTGGTGCGATTACGCATCCGTTGCCAATGATATTGAGCTTGCCTTCGTCGAAGATACCGGATGGGATGGAGCGAAGGACGAATTTCTTACCCTCAAAGATTATAGTGTGGCCGGCGTTGGGTCCTCCCGCGAATCGGGCTACGACGTCGTAGCGTGGAGTAAACACATCGACGACTTTGCCTTTTCCTTCGTCGCCGAAAACGATGCCCAGCAGGGCGTCCACTTTTCCTTGTTTCATGTTTTTTAGAAGTTTATCTTGTTGTTATTGTCTTTTGGCAGTGCTGTTGGAGGTGGCATTAGTGTTGACAGCCTTCAGGCGTTTGTGCATCTTACGTTGGCAGGAGGCACATATCCCGTAGACATAAGCTATGCGATGGCTTATGGCGAAGCTGCGCGAGTGGTAGGTCTCGAGGCTGGAAGCCAAGTCCTTGCTCTTGATGTTTGTTATGCGATGGCAATGGCTGCAAATCTGGTAGCTTCGAGGCCGCTCGTCGACGATGCGCTCGAAGACAGCCGCAGCTGACGAGAAGGGGTGTCGGATGAGCAGATTGGCTTCAACCAGGAGCTGTGTTGTGACGTAGAGCGTGTTGGTGCTGACGTGGAATCGGTGTTGCTGCATGATCTCGCTGAGGTCGTCGATAGTGAACGTCCCTTCCTGCTCGTAGATGGCTCTGAGAATGGCAAACCGTTCGCGCGTCTGTCTGAGGCCGTTGGCCGTGAGATAGAGGCGGAATCGCTCCCGAACTTGTTCCTGTAGTGATAGCTTCTCGCTCATACGGCCACAAAGTTACATTATCTTCGTTGGCTGACCAAACAATTTTGTCAAAACTTTTTCTGAACGGAGTTAAGAATTCGTAATTGTGAAGTTATCAGCATCTTCGAGTATTGGGAACTTGCCGTTGTAGTGTTGCAGGAAGTCAGTATCGATGATGCCGGAGGCGGCCCATTCGGTCTTGTCGGGGCAGAGGGCCATAGTCTCGCCGTAAGGGTTGATGATGGCCGCGCGTCCGTAGTATTCACACTGCTGGTCGGTGCCTATGCGGTTGGCCGCAGCGACGTAGCATTGATTCTCGATAGCTCTAGCCCGTATCAGTGTCTTCCAAGCTGTGTCTCGGCTGATGGGCCAGTTTGACGAATAGAGGATACAATCGTAGTCGTTGCGGGTGCGAGCCCATATAGGGTAGCGCAGGTCGTAGCATACCTGAAGGAGGAATCGCACGCCGCGGAAACTGACGATGACTCGTTGCTGGCCGCGTGTGTAGTTTTGTGCTTCGCCACCATAGATGAAGAGGTGGCGCTTGTCGTAGGTCGTAATGTCGCCATCGGGCCTCACGAAGTAGAGGCGGTTGAAGAAGAGTCCGCCGTCTTCAGCTGCAGCACTTCCAACGACAGCGGCGTTAAGTTCTTGCGCCTTCACCTTCATCCACTCTACGATTTCTGGAGTATAGTCGATGATGTCCAATGGGTTGTTGTTGAGCCCTGTGGCAAACATCTCTGGCAGGAGAAGAAGGTCGGTTTGCGGAAGTGCGCTGATGAGATGATCCAAATGTGGAAGATTAATGTCAGGTCTGCACCAGTTGATGTCGTGTTGTAGAATTGTTAACTGCATGAAAGTATTTTATCGATGGTGTGTTGTATTGTTGGTGAGTTGTCGGCTAAACGCAAGAGGGTGTTGGCCACAGCCTTTTTGAGAGGCAGATAATCTGAAGGAAGCGCAGAGACAGACTGATCGAGCAGTTCGGCTTCGGCATCGGGCGAGAGCTGCGCTCCATTCATGAGTAGTCGTGTCATTGTCTGGAACCCGCACAGCTGAAGAGTCTCGCTTTGGTCTGCAATCCATCGGAAGGCTTTTTCAGCGGCGTAGGGGGCTTGGGCCACCCGCTCCATGACAAGCAGTCCGGCGAGGTCAGCCTCATCGCGGCGTATGCTCTCGGTCCATAGGTCGGCCATGTCGCTGTCAAAGTCATCCTGAGGGAAGAGCATGACAGCCAGCATGCGCGTCTCGCGTATGTTGTCGTTCCAAAGGGCTAAGGCCAGTTTGCGCGAGGGCTCGTATGTAGCTGCAATGGAGCGTAGACGTAGTATCTCTACGCCATAGACGAGGCGGTAGGCTGTGCCGCTTTGTCTGAACGACTTTGCCGTGACGCCGTTCATGGCCGCACGTAAGTCCGCCTTGATGGCGCTGATGTCATCGTCAGTGCCTCTTGCAGCTGGCTTGCTGTCGGTCGTAGGCGTTGTGAGTGTGTGCTTGTCAGTCATTGATGAGTGGTAGGCTGGCATAGTCGTGGGAATAGCGTAGCATTTGATGGTCGTAGGATTCGCCGTAGCTGACCTTGACGTCAACGATATTGCCTGCCTCGTCATAGATGGGCAGAAGTTCGGGGTTGATAAACCCTTTGTAAGGAGCGAGGTCGAGGGCTTGGTAGCGCTCGCGTATTTCGGCGTGGAGCGTGGCATCAATGCTGACGCCGTAGGTCTCTACGAGCCGGGCTGCTGCTGCGTAGTCACCCTCGCTCTTGATGCGCTGCACTTCAGCCAGGAGCTGGCCTATGAGCAGACGGAGCCGTTCGTAGTCATTTATCTGGACGTAGGTCTTGCCGCGGCGGCGGAGGAGGGCGACGGCGGACGGACCGCCGTCAACTGGACCGGGGGTAGTGGGGGAGTTCTCGATGGGGGACGGACCACCGTCAACCTGACCATGGGCGTGGTCGAGCAGCCAGCGGGCAATGATGGCCCGGTTGCGCATGTGAGCCTCCTCGATAACGGCTCCGGGTTCTATGCGTACGAGCTGCGTCAGGAGACCGTTCATGAGGTAAGTGTAGTATTGGCTCTTGTAGGCTTCAGCATCCGGCACGAGGCCAAGTTCCAGCAGTTTCGGGTCGGCGATGTAGTAAAGGGCGAAGAGGTCGGCACGGGCTTCCTCGATGCAACTGCCGTAGGCTTTCAGGGCATCTGGGTCAATGCCTTCGAGCAAGCGTCCGGAGCCGTGGCCGAGACATTCGTGCAGGTCGGTGTGCAGGTCGTCGCAGGCATCACCATAGGTGTTGATCAGTTCGAGCGTCTCCTTGTCGATGACAAACTCCTCGAGGAATCCGTTGCCGTGAGCCGCCTTGTTGTAAGCATCGGTGAGGTTGCCTATGGTGACGCTTTTGGAGCCATGTTCAGCCCGAACCCAGTTGCTGTTAGGCAGGTTTATGCCTATGGCGGAACTCGGATATAGGTCCCCGCCGAGTGTAGCGGCTACAATGACTTTCGCCGTTACGCCCTGCGTTGACGTTTTCTTGAAGCGAGAATCTACTGGAGAGTGGTCCTCGAACCACTGGGCGTTGGTGGCGAGAGCCTCTGTGCGGGCTGTTGCCACCTTATCCTTGAAATTGGCGAAGCCTTCCCAGCTGGCTTTGAGGCCGAGCGGATCGCCGTAGACTTCGGTGAAGCCGTTTGTGAAGTCAACGTCGCCGCCGGTGTCGTTAACCCAAAGTATAGTGTATGCATCGAAGGTGCTCAGGTCGCCGGTGCGGTAGAATTCGATGAGCTTTGATATGACCTGTGCTTGCCTGTCGTTCTCGGCCACTGACTGTGCCAGTTGGAGCCAGCTGATAATCTTGTCGATGGCTTGGCCGTAGAGTCCTTTGCTTCGCCAAACAAGCTCTCTTAGCTGGCCGTCCTCTTTCACGAGTCGGCTGTTCATGCCGTACATGACAGGTCGCTTCGGGTCTCCTGCACAGGCCTTTTGGCGAGTGTAGAAGTCTTCGGCTTCCGCTTGCGTGACGTCAGGGCCGTAGTAGTTCGAAGCCGAGGTGAGGAGCAGGTCTTCGCCTTCGTTCTGGTTCACACGTTTAGGCATCACCTCGGGGTTGAAGATGATGTCGATGAACTTGTCGTAGGGTTTCTCCAGGCCTTCTATGTCTCCGATTTGGTCAAGCGCTTGGCGCAGGAAGTCGAGGGAGAAGGCCGGTTGCAGCTTGTCTGTGCTGTAGTGGTGGTGTATTCCGTTGGAGAACCATACTCGTTTGAGGTATGTCGTGAATGCTCTGAAGTCGTCGCTAAGGCGGTCTCCTTCATAATTAATGTATATTGTTTCGAGCATTCGACGTATGCGCAGATTGAAGCGTCCGTTCTGATCCCACAGGATGTCGCGTCCAGCGAGTGCAGCCTGGCTCAGGTAGTAGACGAGTATGCGCTGTCGAGGTGTCAGCGTCTCGAATCCCTCTACGCGGTAGCGTAGCATTTGTATGTCTGCAAAACGTTCGTCGGTGTATGTGAAGTTGTCAGGCATTGTTTATTTGGTGCGTAGTTTCCGTGACCGTCTCAGTTCCAGACTTTTAGAGAAGAAGTTGTCTTGAAACTCCTTGGGTGTCTTGGCGTAGTTGCGGTAGAAGGCGGCGTAGAACGACTGTCGGTTGGCAAAGCCTACCATCGCAGCTATCTCGGCCATCGTGAGCCCTCGGTAGCGTCTGTCAGAGAGTATTGCTGCAGCCTCCCTCACGCGATATCCGTTGATGAGCTCGCTGTAGGTTTGCTGGAATCGCAGGCTTACGGCCGCGCTGATGTAGCGTGTGTTTGTGCCGATTTCTTCTGCCAGGCGTGCTGCCGTGTAGTGCGGGTCGCGATATTTTTTCTCAACAATCATCTTGCGCAGCATCTGCTCATAGATTTCGTTGATAACATCGGCACTGACGGCCATTCTGTAGTTGGCGGGTTTCTCTTTCTTTTGTCGGATGTTGTACTTAGTCATAGGTCTCTCGTGTTTTATTTATTGTTGTTGTGTCGTTTGTTGGTGGCGTAGGAGAGCTTCGTCAGCCTTGGCTATTTGCATGAGGACTTCTCGTCGCTGAGTTTCCAGCTCTTCTATCTGCAGGTCCAGCTGTTTCTGTTCGGCTTCGCCATTGCCGGTCACAGGTCTTAGTCCGTTGGCCTGCAACTCTATTATCTGAGCTCTTAGGTTGTCGGTGCGTGCTTGCAGGAGCGCTATCTGCAGTTCGTTGTGCCTCACCTGGCGGCGTGTCTCGCTCCAATCTTTGCCGTCGGCGAGTACGCGTTCGAGTTCGGCCGTCTGAACGGGCGGATTGTTGGCGTTGAAGCGCTGCATCCAGATGTCGAGCTTGCGTTGTTCGCTGGCCCTTATGTTCTCTGCCTGCAGGATTGTCTCGTCGAAGTTTTCTTTCTGAGCCGTCAGCGCAGCCAGCGTGTCGTGGCATTGTTGGTGTTCGGCCTTAGCTTGTTGCAAGATAACCTGTTGCTCTGTCAGCCGTTGGCGTGCAGCGGTGAAATATCCTTTGGGGTCGCCGTCGTCGAGCAGCTTGAGTAGTTCGGTAGAGGCTTTCTTGGCATTGTCCCCAGTCCGTGTAGCAATGCTTTCGCAGAGCATGACATCGGCTTGTGTGCGTGTGATGGCTTTGCGCAGCAGTTCGCATGCTGTTGCCAATACATTGCTTCTTGATTGGTTGGCCTCAATCTGCGATGAGAGTGTCTGCCACTTGTCTGCCATTGTTTGTATTCTCTGCTTCAGACCTTCATGGGAGTCGCGCCAACTGCGATACCAGTCGGGGATGGTAACTATGGCTGTGAGTTTCTCGTATTGTCGTCCGAAGTGCTGAGTAGTGTCGCTGATGCGCCTGTTCAGGTTCTCCACTTCTCGTGCAAGGACTTGGCATGCGGTGTTCACCTCATTGAGCTGGATGGCCAAGTCGGCGGCGTGTTGCTGTTTTTCCTGAATCTCTGATCCGAGTGATGCTATGGAGTCAAGGTGGAAGGTGAACGTCTCGAGGTCCCGTTCAGCCTGCTCGGCATCTACTGTTGTCTTGTCAATCAGCTGCTGCATGAGCGTCGTGCGCGCCTCTCTATTGGTGGAAATAGAGCATTCTGTGAACGAGCGGTCGAGCACGGCGAATGTCTGCCATTCGTCGGTGTCTTTGTTTTGGCGATCACTGATGATGTCGAGGTTCTCGCTCTCAATCTTCAGCTGGCTCTGGGCTGCGATGAGCTCGTCGCTCATCTGGCGCAACTCGCGCTGCTTGGCCCGCAGGTCCTGACTGAGCACGTCAACCTCGTTCTTGAGTGAGGCAATGAGCGTGCCCTGCTCTATGAGTCCCTCTCCTTGCCAGGGGTGGTGTGTGGCTCCGCATACGGTGCACGGTGTGCCCTCCTCGAGGTCGGTGCGCAGTTCGATGACGTTCTGGCTTTTTGAGAGTGTGAGGTGATAGCGTTTTTGGCTGAGTTGTTGCTCATCGCGCATGACTTGTTCTGTCAGGGCATCGATGTTCTTGTTGAGGTGTTCTATGCGCAGCCGCAGTTGTGTGAGCTTTTGCGCTTTTACTTCGATAAGGTCGTAGCCCTTGGCTATGCTTTTCCATAGTGAGAGTCCCGTCTCGAGCATGAGTTTGCGGCTGCGCAATTCCAAGGCTCTGCGCTGCATGGTGTAGCTGTCCTGCCCAGCAATGTTACGCCTGTGGCCGTCGGCTTCCTCTTTTTTCTTGTTTATTTCAGCCTGCAGCCCTTGGTTCTCATAGAAGAGTCGTCCGAGCTGCTCGTTGCGCTCGTTTTGTTGCTCGGTGGCATAGCGTAGTTGGTTTGTCAGCGTGTCGCACAGCTCTTGTGTCTGGAAGAGCTGGTCGAGCTGGGCCTTTACACCGCTGACCTCGTTTATCATGCTGCGATGTGGCTCGAGGGCTTGCCTGCGCAGTAGCAGCTCAGTCGTCAATTTCTCAGTGGCTTCGGCCTCGTTGATGTTTTCTTGCAGCTCTTTCTGGAGCATCGTCTGGCGTTCCTGCAGCTGCTGCAGGTCGTTCTCGTTGAATCGGTGCTCGTCTTCAGCACATCCGTTTTGCGCTAACAGGCGTTCGGCCTGCGCCATGATGAAAGCAGCCTGCATGGTGGTGTCCTCGGCCTCCCGCACCTTGGCTTCTTCCATGACGACGCGCTTCTCGGCCTCGAGGTTGCGGCGGTTGGCCTCGTCGAGGCTGATGGCCATCTGGCCTATCGCCTTGCGTGCCTCGTCGATTGTCTTGCTGAGGACATAGAGTCGCTGGAACACTCCGTTGATGGATTCAAACTCCTCGAAGCGCTCAAGCTGCCGCTGCTCTGTCAGGAATGCAGCCTGCTGCTTGGTAGCCTCATAGAGCCGCGCCTTCTGCTCGTTGAGTTCCGTGTTGACGTCTACGAATCGGTTGAGCTGTTCTTTCTGCTTGCGTAGTGCGGCGATTGAGGCTTCGACGTTGACGAGTTTTGTCTGTGCCAGCCGGCGGCTGTCGTGGAGGCGTTGCAGGGAGGTGTCGTCGAGTCGCTGCGCATCGATGCGTGCGCGGCTGACTTCGCGTCGTAAAAGTCCCCTCAGCCAAGTCCTGGCATCCTCGGGCAAAGCCTCTCCGAATCGCTGAAGCCACCATTGCCTGACGAGCTCCTCGGGAGTGCAGCTGTTGTCAAAAGTCGGTGAATATGTTTCAGGCATGCATCAATCTGTTTTGAATGTGCAAAATTACGCTTTTTCGGGCATAGACACAAGATTTATTCCATTTTTTTTTGTAGTATTGTTTCTTTCGACTACTTTTGTAGGCGTGACGTATAAAATACAATCAATAAACATATTAATAATGAAACATTTTTCTATTAAGCTACCTCTTCTTGCTGCGGCACTGTCGTCAGCTGTGGTCGCAAGTTCTCAACCTATAGTCAATGTCGACGTTCAGCATTTGGGCGCTGCCGTAAGTCCCCGTCTCTATGGAATCTTCTTCGAGGAAATCAACCATGCTGGCGACGGCGGTCTCTACGCTGAACTGGTTCAAAATCGCTCGTTCGAGGACGATGAGCAGCGTCCTGCCCACTGGACGACAGTCGGTACGGCTGCTGCGTCACTCGTCACCGACAGGATGCTCAACCCGCGTCAGGCCCACGCCCTACGCCTCAGCGTCAAGTCGGCTGGCGACGGCGTGCAGAACGAGGGCTACTGGGGCATGGCTTTCCGTCAGCAGACGACCTACACTTTCTCGGCTTGGATAAAGGCTGACGCGGCCTACAAGGGAGAGGCTGCCGTGCGGCTTCGCGGCCGCGACGGGCGCGACCTCGGGCAGGCCATTGTGCCGCTGAAGCTCAAAGCCGGGCAGTGGACTCAGGTCAAAGACATCGCCGTAGTGGCCACGGGTAGCGACCCTGCGGGCTCTATGGCTCTCACTTTCAGCGCTCCTGGCACGTTCACCCTTGATGTCGTTAGCCTCTTCCCGCCCACCTACAAAGGACGCCCCAACGGCTGCCGCATAGACCTCGCTGAGCTGCTGGAAGATCTGCATCCTAAGTTCATGCGTTTCCCCGGCGGCTGCTACGTTGAGGGCCAGACTACGCCGCGCAACAAGCTGCACAACCGCTTCGAATGGAAGAACACCGTAGGCCCCATCGAGCAGCGGCCTGGTCACCTCAGCGTCAACTGGGGTTACAACATAACCGACGGCTTCGGCTATCATGAGATGTTGCAGCTTGCTGAGGACCTGGGGGCCGAGCCCCTCTTTGTAGTCAACGTAGGTCTCGGCCACGGATGGCTGCAACCCTACGACCAGCTTGAGGTGTACATCCAGGAGGCCTTAGATGCCATCGAGTATGCCAACGGCGACGCCAAGACTACGAAGTGGGGCGCCGAGCGAGCCCGCAACGGTCACCCTGAGCCCTTCAACCTGCGACTCATGGAAGTGGGCAACGAGAACGCCAATTTCTACTTCGACAACAATCGTGACCAGAGCGACCACTATTTCGAGCGCTACATACAGTTCTATAAAGCCATTAAAGCTAAGTACCCCGAAGTCGAGGTCATCGGAAACGTGGAGTCGTGGGGCACGGATGAGCCCTCGTGGCGCAGCAACCACCCCGTAGACATCCTCGACGAGCACTACTACCGCTCGCCCTCGTGGTTCGAGGAGAATTTCACCAAGTACGACAGTTACGACCGCAACGGACCGAAAATCTACGTCGGCGAGTATGCTGTGACGCAGGGCTTCGGTGTCAACGGACACCTGACGGCCGCATTGGGCGAGGCCATTTACATGCAGGGTCTGGAGCGCAACGCCGACATCGTCGTCATGGGCTCCTATGCACCTATCTTCGTCAACGAGGACAACCAGGCCTGGCGCCCCGACATGATCCGTTTCAACGCCAGCCAGAGTTTCGGTACTCCCTCCTACCATGTGCAGAAGATGATGGCTCAGAATATTGGAACGCGCATAGTGCCGGTGAGCGTGACGAACAACGCTCTGGCGCCGACCATAGGGCACCACGTAGGCTTTTCCACGTGGGAAACGCAAGCCGAGTTCCGCAACTTGGAGATTTCGGACGGCGGGGGAAACGTAATCCTCAAGGATGAGCTTGCCACGGATAAAGGCGCTTGGAAGGGTTTTGGCGGCGAGGCTGACGGACGTCGCCGCACGCAGAGCCGGTGGGCCTTCGAAGACGGCGTCATGAAACAACAGAACCAGCGCGCCGAAGGCTCTGTGATTCTCAATACTACGAATCTTCCTGACAACTACACTCTACGTGTCGAGGCTCGTCGCATGGAGGGCAACGAGGGCTTCATCGTAGTCTTCGGCGCCGAGGACGACGAGAACCTCATCTGGTGGAACCTCGGTGGCTGGGGCAACTCGCAGCACGCCATAGAGCGCATGGCCGACGGCGGCAAGAACACCCTCGCGGCTACTCAAGGGCGTCTCGAGGAAGGCCGCTGGTACAACGTCGAGATTCAGGTACGTGGCACCTCGGCCCGCTGCCTGCTTGACGGGCAGCTCATCCACGAGTTCAGCCTACCCGAGCGCCAGAGTCTCTATGCAAACGCCACTCTCGACGAGAAGAGCGGCGAGCTGATTGTCAAACTCGTCAACCCGACATCTGCGGCACAGTCGGCCAAACTGAACTTGGGCTGCAAGGTAGTCGGACAGCCAAACGTGACCTTACTCACATCGGCCAAGGGCAGCGATGAAAATTCCATGCGCGCACAACTCAATGTCTCGCCAATGGAAACGGTGATTCGCAATGTGGAGGGCGCAAGCTCCATCAACTATCCCGTGCCGCCATTCTCGCTAAACATCATCCGCGTGAAGACTCGATAAATACTGAGAAAAAAGAAAACGACCGGTCGCATCCGAGGATGTGACCGGTCGTGTTGTTTGATGTGACCGTTCGTGTTGTTTGATGCGACTGGTCGTGTCGGTTGATCAAGCCGGTTGAATGTGCAAATCAAGCCGGTTGTGTGGGGCTTTCCAGCCGGTTGGAAAACCTCACACAACCGGCTTGATTTTCTGTATCTGCGTCGAGGTATGAAAAAGCCCTTACGGTTTCCGGGTGGAATCCTTAAGGGTTATGGTCTGAAGAGTTAAGGGCTCGGTTGTACACCCTTGCAGGCATAGCTGAAGCCCTTGTAGCTCAGGTCTCAGTTCTTCAGCGAGTAGGTGATGGTAGTCACTACGCGCACCTTCTTAATCCAAGGAGTGTTGGAGTCGCGGTCCTCGATGGAGAACTGCCCTTGGTCGGCGCTGATGATTTTGTTGAGGCGCGAATGCGAATTCTCGGCAAACTGTTCGGCCGTCTTCTCGGCATTGGTAATGGCCTCCTGCATCATTGTGGGCTTCATCTCGCGGAAGGCTACGAACTCGTACTTCACGGGGTTTTCGTAGCCTCCGTCGACGATGGCTACGCCCTCCTTGAGCAAGTCGCCCTGTCGGGCCATGATGCCTCGCACCTTGGACACGTCCTTCGACGTCACCGTGATGACCGATGTGACGATGTAGCGATAAGGCATGTTGCGGTCGCCGTACTCGCGTGCACTGAGGTCGGCCACGGCCGGCGCGTTCTCGGTCAGCTCGTCGGCGGTGATGCCCGCTGCCGTGAGGAAGTTCTTGATTTTGCCCTGTGTAGCTCCGATGCGGTCGTAGAGGCTGGGCAGGTCGTTGCCTACCTCTTTCGAGACGATGGGCCACGTCACTTTGTCGGCTGCCACTTCCTGCTCGGCCAGACCCTTGACGCAGACGCGGCGGTCCTTGTTGACGAAATCGTCGATGCCGGCCTTTACGAACCAGCCTAATACGCAGATGCCCAGCGCAATGATAGCGGCAGAAATAATCTCTTTGTGCTTCATAGATGTAGGATTTGTTTAAGATGTAAAACATTATGTGCCGGCACCGGGGATAGCGGTGCCAGCACATTAAATATAATAATGAGATATTAAAGCGGATGGTACTGAACGAACGCTTCCATAGCCTCGTAGGCTGCCAGGCCGAGGCTGTTGTAGAGCTCTGCCGTGGCGTGGTTGCGGTCCTCGGCGCGCTGCCAGAACAAGCGCTCGTCGTTGCCCAGGAAAGGAGCCGACTCCATCTGGCTGGCATGCTTGAGGATGGCGTTGCGCTTGGTGCGCAGCTCCTCGGGGCTGATGGGCACAGCCATCTCAATGTGCTCTATCTCCCATTCGGCCCAGGCGCCGCGGTACATCCAGATACGGCAGTTCTTGAGCCATTCGGCTCCAGCTTCTTTCTCGATGTCGATGGCGGCCAGCACGGCGTCAGTGCAGACGCGGTGGGTGCCGTGTGGGTCGGCAAGGTCGCCAGCGACGAAGATCTGATGTGGCTGCACCTCGCGCAGCAGGTTGAGCACGATCTCTATGTCGGCCTCGGAGATGGGGTTCTTTTGTATCTTGCCCGTCTCGTAGAACGGCAGGTTGAGGAAGTGTACGCGCTCCAAGGGTATGCCGCTGTACATCGAGGCCATGCGCGCTTCACCCCGCCGGATGAGCCCCTTGACCTCAAGAATCTCGCGTGTGTCAAAGTCTTCGGGCTTCTTCTTGTTGATGAAGTCTATGAATTCCTTGTAGCGGGCATTGATTACCTCGTTCTTGCCCTCGTCGAAGAGCTCGTTGAAGCCTTGGATGAAGTGCATGAAGCGGAATACTTCCTCGTCGCCTACGGCAATGTTGCCGCTGGTCTCGTAGGCTACGTGTACCTCGTGTTTCTGTTTGACCAATCGCTGGAGCGTGCCGCCCATCGAGATGACATCATCGTCGGGGTGTGGCGAGAAGATTATGATGCGCTTCTGAGCCGGCTTGGCGCGCTCGGGGCGGTTGCTGTCATCGGCGTTGGGCTTGCCTCCCGGCCAGCCTGTGATGGTGTGCTGCAGATCGTTGAAGATCTTTATGTTGACATCGTAAGCCGAGCCATAGATGGCCAGCAGTTCGCCGAGACCGTACTCGTTGTAGTCCTTGTTGGTCAGCTTGAGGATGGGCTTGCCCGTCTTCTGGCAAAGCCAGACGATGGCGGAGCGTATGAGCTTGTCGTCCCAGTCGCAAGAGGTGACGAGCCAGGGGCGGCGGATGCGCGTGAGGTTGGCGGCCGACGAGAGGTCGAGCACCACCTGAACGTTGTTGTGCATCTGCAGGAACGTGGCGCTCTGGGCATCAGTAATCTCGCCCTCGACGGCGCTCTTGATGACCTCGGCTTTCTCCTCGCCCCAGGCCAGCAGGAAGATTTTTTTTGCCTTGCGGATGGTGGATATGCCCATGGTGATGGCGCATACGGGCACGTTCTGTTCGGCTCCGAACACCTTCACGGCTTCGGCACGGCTGGTGGCGTCGAGCAGCACGAGGCGCGTGTGGCTGTTGCGCTGTGAGCCGGTAACGTTGAGGGCTATATTGCCCATGCGGCCTATGCCGAGCAGGGCAATGTCGATTCCTCCCATCTGCTCTATCATCTTCTCGTAGGCCATGCAGTGCTCTGTGACGCGTTCCTGAGGTATGGTGCCGTCGAGCGGGTAGATGTTCTGAGAGGGGATGTCAACGCGGTCGAAGAACTGCTCCTTCAGGATTTTGAGGTTCGACTGCACACTGTCGGTCGGCAACGGGTAGTATTCGTATGTAACGAAGACGACGACGTTCTGGAAACTGAGGCCTTCCTCCTCATGCATCCTTACGAGTTGGTTGAAGACCTCGGTGAGGGTGGCTCCTCCCGAGAAAGCCATGGTGCATGCGCGAATTTCCCGCTGACGCTGCCGTATGGTGGCGGCAACCTTCAGCGCCACTTCCGTGGCACCTTCCTCGGCCGTGGCATAGATTTCGGTTGGTAGCTTCTCAAAGCGTGTCAGCACAGAGCGCTCGATATTGCCATCGGGGCGGTAGTATCGGGGCGACACACGGTCAAGTGTGATTTGTGAACTTAGATTGGTTTTCATAGGACTCTCCACCAACCCCTTCCCTTAAGTAAGAGGGAGGGACGTAGGTACTTTTTGTTGTTAGTATAATTATGTAAGTTGTTTGGGCTGTTTTCTTCGTTGTAGTAGGACCATGTGTTGAGTCGATTTGCTGGCATACTTGCTTCAAATCATACACTACTTCATAATGATTCCTGTGGTAAATACGCCCTCCATTGGAAGTGGCGGGGGTAGGTCTTAGAATGTTATGCCAACAGCCAGTTTCAGGCCTACGGTGCTGGCGTCGGAGAAGTCGTTGAGCGACATCTGGTAGTAGACGGACGGCTCGAGAGTGACGTATTGGTTGACAAAGAAGGCGTAGCCTATCTCGGGCGTCAGGTATAAGTTGTCGTACGATTGCTCGTGGTGGGCGTACTGCATGCCGAGGCCGAGGTATATACCGTTCTGCTCTATATAGTAGCGTCCGCCTACGCCGAGTAGGACTTCATCCTGATAAATCTTACGTCCTATATTGACCAGACGGTCGTACATGAGGCGCTTGTGATTGTACTCGGCCTGGGCATAGACCATCCAGTCGTCGGCTATGAACATACCGGCCATGGCTCCTATGTTGAGGCGCAACTTGTCGTTCTTGCTGTACGAGAGGCTGAGGCTGCTCGTAGAGAGATTTACATACTTTTTACCCGCTTCGAACTGAGCATTGGCCGAGATGGCCATGAGGGCGAACAGGGCGCCCAAGAAAACTTTCTTAAACATAGTTTACTCCTTAATAGTTGTTGAACAATAAATATTTGTGCAAAGCTAATGGAAAAGAGCTGAGCAGCCAAGCTTGCAGGCTAAGTTTTAGCTTTATTTAACGCTCCAAGCTTGTCCTTTTCGGCCATATCAATTGTTTTTCCTGAAAAGTTGGTGGTTTTTAGCGATTTTGTTTTACCTTTGCAGACGAAATTAACTCGTGAGTACAATGAATAAGTTCAAATTTCTTTTGGCGTTGGCTTGCTTTGCAGCTAACGCGTGTGTGTTGTGCGCGCAGACGGTGCACACGCCAAAACGTGAGTTCCGAGGAGCTTGGATTCAAGCTGTCAATGGTCAGTGGCAAGGCGTCGGCCGCGATGCCATGCAAGCCGAGCTGACGCGCGAGCTGAATGTCCTGCAGGCTTGCGGCATCAATGCAATCTTGTTCCAGGTGCGCGTCGAGGGTGACGCCCTCTATGCCAGCCTGCTGGAACCTTGGAGCCGCTACCTGACAGGTCAGCAGGGCACGCCTCCACAGCCTTACTGGGATCCCCTGCAGTGGATGATCGAGCAGTGTCATGCCCGGGGTATGGAGCTGCACGCCTGGATCAACCCTTACCGTGCCAAGACCAAGGGAACGCCCGCACTGGCCACGACGCACTATGCCGTGCAACACCCCGAGCGCTGCTTTGCCTACGACGGGCTGATGCTCTTTGACCCGGGACTACCAGAGAACCGACGTTTCATCTGCGACGTGGCGCGCGACATCGTCAGCCGCTACGACGTTGATGGTTTCCATATCGACGACTATTTCTACCCTTATCCCGTGGCTGGCCTGCCCATTCCCGACGATGCGTCCTACGCAGCTTACGGCCAGGGCCTCGACCGTGGCGACTGGCGGCGCGACAACGTGAATAAGTTTATCCATGAGCTGCACGATGTCATCCGTGCCACTAAGCCGTGGGTGAAATTCGGCGTCTCGCCGTTCGGCATCTATCGCAACCAACGTTCGTGGCCCGAGGGCTCACGCACAAACGGTCTGCAGAATTACGACGACCTCTATGCCGACGTCCTCCTCTGGGTCGACAAGGGTTGGGTGGACTATAATATACCACAGATTTACTGGGAGATAGGCCACGCGGCAGCCGACTACGATGAATTGATACGCTGGTGGAGTGCTCACGCGCACGCGCGTCCTCTTTATATTGGACAGGACGTCGACCGCATAGCTCAGAAGGGCGACATGGCACGCAAGATGCTGCTGCAGCAGGGGCTGCCTGGCATCAACGGCTCGTGCCAATGGTATGCTCGCGCTGTGGCTGACGATCGCGGCGGCTATGCCACAGCACTTCGCACCAACTACCACACCAAGCCTGCACTACAGCCCTCAATGCCTTGGATCGACAAGAAGGCACCGGGTAAGGTACGAAAGACGAAGATAATCTCGACTCCTGACGGTCCCGTACTTTGCTGGACGGCACCCAAGGGGCGCAAGGAATTAGATATGGCAAAGAGCTACGCCGTCTATCGCTTTGCCAAAGACGAAAGCATCGACATTAGCCGTGCCACACATCTCGTAGGCATCACTGCGGACACGTTCTTTCCCGTGCCCGTGGGCGATATCAACCAGAATTGCGTCTACGTCGTGACGGCTCTCGACCGCCTGCAGAATGAGTCGAAAGTAAAGAAGGTGAAGCTGTAGCCCTCCGCTTCTCCCGCACGAATGCCGGTAAAACCCATAGGCAAGCAGGGCTTGTCAAAATTAATTAATAGAACACACCTTAAGTGTCAGATGTAGATCAAAGCATTCATATCGAGAATGCTCGAGTCAACAACCTGAAGGGCGTGACGCTCGACATTCCTCGAGACAGGCTCGTAGTCATCACAGGCGTCTCAGGCTCGGGCAAGTCATCGCTGGCTTTCGACACGCTATATGCCGAAGGCCAACGGCGATATGTCGAGAGCCTGAACGCATATGCCCGTCAGTTCTTGGGGCGTATGAGTAAGCCTGAGTGTGACTTCATCTCAGGCATACCGCCTGCCATAGCTATCGAGCAGAAGGTGGTGGCGCGTAACCCGCGCTCCACCGTGGGCACCAGCACCGAAATCTACGAATACCTGCGTCTGCTGTTTGCCCGCATTGGGCGTACGTTCAGCCCCGTCAGTGGCGTAGAAGTAAAGAAACACACTACCGAGGATGTCGTGCAGTGTATGCTCAGCTACTCTGCGGGCACGCGTTTCATGGTGCTCTGCCCCGTGCGCATCACAGAGGGTCGCACTCTCGAAGAGCAGCTCCGGGCCTTCATGCAAGAGGGTTATACGCGCTTGGATGTCGGTGGCGAGGTAGTGAGGATAGAGGATTACCTCGGCAGTAATGAGGTGCCGCAGACACTGCCTGACGGCGGCCTGCTGCTCGTCATCGACCGCCTTGCCGTCAGTGACGCCAAGGACCTCGTCTCGCGACTGGTGGATTCGGCCGAGACAGCCTTCTACGAGGGTGGGGGAGAGCTGATGTTGCGCTTCCTGCCTGCCGGCATCGAGCACGTGTTCTCAACCCGCTTCGAGGCCGATGGTATGACGTTCGACGAACCTACGGACCAGCTCTTTGCCTTCAACTCGCCCATGGGAGCTTGTCCCACCTGCGAGGGATGGGGCAACGTCACAGGTATTGACCCGCACCTGGTCATCCCCGACTCGTCGAAGAGCATCTACGACGGCTGCATCCAGTGTTGGCGCGGCGAGAAAATGAGCGAGTGGAAGACGGAATTTATACGCATGGCTGAGGGCATTCGCTTCCCAATCTTCAAGCCGTACTACGAGCTGACCAACTCCGAGCGCGACTTACTGTGGCACGGCCGATACCCTGGCCGGACGCTCGAGGAACGGTGGCATCTGGGCGACGTCTGTCTTGACCTCTTCTTCGATTACCTGCGCGAGGGGCGCTACAAGATACAGAACCGCGTCATGCTGGCCCGCTATACGGGCAAGACGGAATGCCCCGACTGTCATGGTACACGCCTCCGCCGTGAAGCAACATATGTCAAGGTTGGCGGTCGCAGCATCGCTGAACTCATAGAGATGCCCGTAGGTCTGCTGAAAGAGTGGTTCGATACCCTGCAACTTGAAGCCCACGAAATGTCAGTGGCCGAGCGCCTCCTTTTGGAGATTAAGAGCCGGCTGCAGTTCCTCATCGACGTGGGATTAGGCTACCTCACCTTGGGGCGCCGCTCCAACAGTCTCTCGGGCGGCGAGAGTCAGCGCATCAACCTAGCCACCAGCCTCGGCTCGGCACTCGTAGGATCGCTCTACATCCTTGATGAGCCCAGCATAGGCCTTCATCCGCGCGATACGCAGAGGCTCATCCGCGTGCTGCGTCAGCTTGTGGATCTGGGCAATACAGTCGTCGTAGTAGAGCACGATGCCGATATTATTCGTGCCGCTGATTATATTATAGATATAGGCCCTGATGCAGGGCGGCAGGGCGGCGAAGTCGTGTGTAGGCTCACCTCCCTCCCTTCCCTGGCAGAGGAGGGCGTATATACCATAGGCGGCAAGAACGCCGCAGAAACCATACCCCAGGACGTTGTCCAACGCTCTCACACTCTACAGTGGCTCCTTGGACAGGAGACTTTCGATTCGGCATCCGTCAAGGGTGACCGCTCCCTCCGTGCAAGGGAGGGTAGGAGTGTGGTCCGTCCCTGGAACCGCTTCATAGAAGTTAAGGGTGCGCGTGCCAACAATTTGCGGGGCATTGATGTGCGCTTCCCCTTGAATGTGATGACGTGCGTCACAGGCGTCTCGGGCTCTGGCAAGAGCACACTCGTGCGCGACATCCTCTATCGTGCCATGAAGCGTCAGCTCGACGAGGTGGCGGACCGACCAGGTGAATTCGTGGCCCTCTCAGGCGACCTGAAGGCCGTAGAGGCCGTGGAGTTTGTAGACCAGAACCCAATAGGTAAGAGCTCGCGCTCCAACCCCGTCATCTACATCAAAGCGTACGACGAGATCCGGCGCCTCTTCGCCGAACAACCCCTGTCGAAGCAGATGGGCTTCACGGCCAGCCATTTCTCGTTCAATACCGAGGGCGGGCGCTGTGAGGAGTGCAAAGGCGAAGGCACCGTGACCATCGAGATGCAGTTCATGGCCGACCTCGTGCTCGAGTGCGAGTCATGCCACGGGCAGCGCTTTAAGCGCGACATCCTCGATGTACGTTTCCATGGCCGCAACATTAATGATGTGCTCCGCATGACCGTCGATGAGGCTATGGATTTCTTCGCCGTCCATGGCGAGAAGAAAATTGTAAGGCGCCTGCAGCCCCTGAAGGATGTGGGTTTAGGATATGTCCAACTCGGGCAGTCGTCGTCGACGCTCTCTGGCGGCGAGAACCAGCGCGTGAAGCTTGCCTACTACATAGGCGCTGAGCGTGCCGTGCCCACCATGTTCATTTTCGATGAGCCCACGACGGGTCTTCACTACCACGACATACACCGCCTCTTGGACGCCTTCAATGCTCTCATCTTGCGCGGACACACCATCATCGTCATCGAGCATAATCTCGACGTCATACACCAGGCCGATTACGTCATTGACCTCGGTCCCGAGGGCGGTGCCGAAGGCGGCAACATCGTATGTGCCGGCACCCCGGCCGACATAGCAGCCTGCAAGCAGAGCTACACGGGGCGTTTCCTTCGCGAAAACCTCTAACGAGGTGGCTTCAGATTACTTTTTAAAGGCTAAAACGCAAAAAAAGCATCAAAAAGTTTGGTGACAACTTGGAAAGATGTTAATTTTACGGCGCAAATGTGCTAATTGATATTCCTTTTTATTAACCCTTTAATAAGTAAACTGTATGAAAAAGTATCTTGCTGAAATGGTGGGCACTATGGTGCTCGTACTCATGGGTTGCGGCGTGGCCGTAAGCCTCGGTTGCAACAACGGCGACCCCGAAACGGTCATCGGCACGGCAATCGCCTTCGGTCTGGCCGTAGTGGCTATGGCTTACACCATCGGTGGCGTCAGCGGTTGCCACATCAATCCCGCAATCACTCTCGGATGCTTCCTCTCGAAGCGCATCTCGGGCAAGGATTGTGTCATGTACATGCTCTTTCAGGTCATCGGCGCTTTCATAGGCTCCGCTCTGCTCTGGTTGCTCACCTCCAACAGCGGTCTCGAAGGGACTGGCGCCAACGACCTTCAGGACGGCGTCAGCGTCGTAGGAGGCCTGCTGGCTGAGATTATCTTCACCTGCGTCTTCGTCCTCGTTGTTCTCGGCACAACCGACGCCAAGAAGGGCGCCGGCAACTTCGCAGGACTCGCCATCGGACTGTCGCTTGTGCTCGTGCACCTCGCCTGCATCCGCTACACAGGCACCAGCGTCAACCCCGCACGCTCCATCGCTCCCGCCGTCTTCCAGGGAGGCACGGCCATCAACAATCTGTGGATCTTCATCGTAGGTCCCTTCGTAGGTGCTATCTGCGCCGCCGGTATCTGGGCTTGTTTAGGCTGCGACTGCGAGAAGTGTGAGAAAAACTAACAACTGACCATAGCTGCCTGCATTTTTTGCAGATGTGATAAAGCCCGCTTACCGCGTTGTAGGCGGGCTTATTTTTAAAACCTCATCGGTCGTGAGCGTGTAACTGTCTGATGACTGATTTGGGTTAAAACCTGTAACTCATGAATAAAGAAATAGATCTTAGCGTAAGCAACTACGGTACGGTGCGGCCGTTGCACTACGATATCGCCGTTCTGCCATGGGGCGCCACCGAACCTCATAACCTGCATCTGCCTTACATGACCGACTGCCTGCTTGCGCAGGCCGTAGCTATAGACGCTGCCGAAAGAGCTCTGAACCGCTACGGCGTGCGTGCCATGGTGCTGCCGCCCGTGGCCATGGGAGCCCAGAACCCCGGACAGCGCGACCTCAGCTTCTGCATCCACTACCGCCTGACGACGCAGGCGGCAATACTCGCTGACATCGTGGCCTCGCTCCACCACCAGGGCCTACGTAAGTTGCTCATCGTCAACGGTCACGGCGGCAACAGTTTCAAAGGAATCATACGCGACCTTGTTGTGGACTATCCCGACTTAATCATCCTCGTGAGCGATTGGTTCTCGGTGCTGCCTGCCAAGGAATGGTTTGACAATCTTGGCGACCATGCCGACGAGCTGGAGACATCCGTGATGATGCATTACCACCCGGAACTGGTTCGACTCGAAGAGGCCGGTCCCGGCCGCGCCCGACCGTTCGCCCTGCAGAGCCTGCGCGAGAAGGTAGCATGGCTGCCCCGCCACTGGACTTGCGTTACCGACGATACCGGCATCGGCGACCCTGCCCTCTCCACTGCCGACAAGGGCCGACGCTTCGCTGAGGCTGTGGCAGAGAAATATGCGAAGTTGCTGAAAGAGCTGGCCGAGGCAAAAGGAGTGGAGGAGTTGTATTAGCTTAAACCTACGACTTCTTATGGACTGGAACCACCACTCCCCCGTGACTTACGATGGTCAGCGAGGCACTTGAGCAACACAAGAAATTAGCGGGAGAGAAGGTCGCTTCGATGAAGCGGCGTGCCGAGGCTAACGACTACCACGGACGGCGCATCTAATGGTGACTCTTGTCGTGGAAGAGCGGAGGCCGCTCCTTGGCCGGCTGGTGGGCGACGTCAGGGTGGGGCTCGGCAAGGAGGTGGATAGCCCGCATGTGGTGCACTCTTTGCTTGGCGATGTCGTAGCCATGGCGTGGTACACTGTCCCGCATTACCACCCAGAGGTTGAAATCATAGCGCTCCAGGTCATGCCTGATCATATCCACGGGATTCTATTCGAAAGGGAGCACCTCGCCGCAGGGCTGGGTATGGTAATCCTCGGTTTCAAGACGGACTGCAACAAGGCTTATTGCCGGCTGGCAGGTGTGGAATACGTTCATAGATGCAGGGCTGCTGGATACTGAGAAAGCAAGGCTGTTGGGTGTGGCGCGCGGGTGCGGTGTTGGTGTCGCCGTCCATCTCGCTCGGTGAGAAGGAAATCATGAGGGCGGCGTTAGACGAGGGTCTGCCCGTGATAGCGCTGGTCGACAATGGGCTAGGCCCGATGCAGAAGCCGTAGGGGGAGCGCTTCTACGCGTGTGCCGAAGGGCGTCTGCTGAGACTCTCTCCGTCCCCTCATCGACTGTCGTGGGGGTATATTTGGAAAAAAGATAGCCCAAATTCTATTTACCAAAAGTTGGGCATACAACGCTAAGGTTTAGTGGACGCTGATGTTTAGCGGATACCAATAAATGTTTTATCAGCAATGAAAGTAGCTACACCTGCAAAATAAGGGAATTATAACAAATGACACTATAACTTAATGCAAAGATAACTAAGAGATTACGATGATAAATAGGTGTATAGGTGCTAAAATAATCTATATGTATATTGTTTTTCTGACCACTTATTTTCAAACCGCTTGTTTTCAGCTACTTGTTAGGTTAAATAGCCGTAGATTTATGCCAACGCTTCCACCTCTTCTGCAACCGTGGCCCAACTGGTGACGAAGCGGACGGCGGTGTGAGTGGCGTCAACAGGGCACCAGTTTTCGAAACCGGCGATGCGGTGCAGGGCTTCGAGATCTGTGTTGGGGATGATGAAAAACTGCTGGTTGGTGGGTGAGTCAATGAAGGGCCGGTAGCCCTTTTCCTCAACGAAAATCTCGCGCAGACGCTGAGCCAGGTGCACGGCCTGACGGCCTATTTGGAAATAGAGACCATCGGTGAACAGTGCCTCAAACTGCACGCCTACGACTCGGCTCTTGGCCAGCAGGGCGCCACGGCGCTTGATTCGGCTTAGCATGTGACTTGGTGCGTTGCCCCTGGGGAAGACGACCGCTTCGCCGCAGAGAACCCCGCATTTGGTGCCGCCGATGTAGAAGGCGTCGGCGAGTGAGGCCAGCAGCGGCAGCGTCACGTTGGGGCTGGCGGCCAGGCCGTAACAGAGGCGTGCCCCGTCGACGTAGAACTTCAGCCCGTAGTCGTCGCACACGGTGCGTAGTGCCTTTAGTTCGTCGAGGCTGTAGAGGGTGCCGAGTTCGGTTGGGAAGGTTATGTATACGGCACCTGGTCGTACCATATGCTCGGCCGTGTCGTCGGCGAAATAGGCCTGGAGCCAGCGGCGCAAGTCATTGCTCATGAGCTTGCCTTGCACGTTGGGGATGGTTAACACCTTATGTCCTGTGGCTTCTACGGCTCCGGATTCGTGGACGTTGATATGTGCTGTGTCGCAGCAGAGGACACCCTCGAAGGGTTCGAGCAGGCAATCGAGGATGGTAGCGTTGGTCTGCGTGCCGCCGGCAAGGAAATAGATGTCGGCATCGGGCGTGCCGGTGGCCTCGCGGATGAGGGCGCGGGCGTGCTCGCTGAAGTTGTCGTCGCCGTAACTATGTGTTCGTTCATCGTTAGTCTCGATGAGGTGGCGTAGCACTGCTTCGTGTGCGCCGTTGTTGTAATCGCTTTCGAAATGGAGCATGATGTATGTACGGCCTGTGGCCGTAGTTGAAAGTTTTTATCACGGCTGCGCTCGTTGTTAAAAGTTCCCGAAATATCGAGAGAGTAAGCTCGAGCGTGAAGTTTTTAGGGGAAAGTTAAATTTTACTTCGGCAATCCGAACACCTCGCTGATTTCCCTCATCTGAGCGTCGGTCATGCCGTCTGGTTCGAACCCCATGTTCTTGGCTGCGATATAGATGAGGGCTGCTTTGTTGAGGACGTCGACCTGATCGAAGGCGCTCATGATGTCGCTGTCTACGGCAAAAACGCCGTGTTTCTCCCACATGACCACGTCGTAGTCGTCGTCAATGGTGCGTATGGTAGCGTCGGCGAGTTCCACGCTCGACGGCAGCATATACGGCACCATGCCGAGGCCACGCGGGCAGAAGGCCTTCGTCTCAGGGATCATAGACCAAAGTATATGGGTGGCGACGTCCTTCTCCATGAAGAGCTTGTTGTGGGTGAGTGCCACCAACTCGATGGGGTGTGTGTGGAGGCTGGCGCGGTAGTGCGAGCCCTTGCCCAGCAGGTAATTGTGTACGGCCAAGTGCGACGGCAGTTCGCTCGTGGGTTTCACGGGTTTGTCGGCGATGATGACGTAGGAGGCGCAGTCGTCAAGGATGCGGATGACGGAGCCGTTGTCCATAGGCCAGCGGGCGAGGTCACGCATACGCATGTTGGTGCCTTTGCAGTAGAAGTAGCATCCGCGCAGGTGGGGTAGTGTAGTGCCAATCTGGTAGATGGAAGAGATGGCCGGCAGCTGGCGCACGGCATCGTCGATTTGCTCGGTGATGTTTACTGTAATGTTGCCGCCGTTGCGCTCAGCCCATCCTTTTTGCCAAAGGTAACTGGCCACTTCGGCTACGTTGTCAACGACGTGCTTCAGTTCGTTCCTGTTATCTAAGATACTTTTCATATATTTATATGTCCGATGATTAAACATTCAATGCCGTCTTCTGATGCTCAGCGCAATGGCCTCGTGGTGAGCGCAGCAGAAGCGTGCGGTCTCGTCGACGACGAGGGCTAGGTATCCGCCGCCGCCGGCGCCTGGCATCTTACACGCCAGCACGCCCGGCACAGCAGCCCACTGCGCTATGGCTGCGCTTATGCTTTCGGCCATGCCGCTTGCTATCTTCCATTCGCCGTCCTCCATGACGCGCGGCTCCAACATCCCTGGGAACATAGCCACTTGCGCGTCAAACGAAGCGCGGTAGGCTGCGGCGAAAGCGGCGAGGTCGTGCTGCATGATGGCCGTCCAACAGTCGGCGGCTGCAGTGGTCAGAGCTCGCACCTTCTCGGCCGTGATATCCTTATTTTCAACTACGGAGCAGCCCGGCAGGCGCGGCTCCAGAGGAATCATGCACAGATGGCTCTCGAGCCACGCCAGGGTGGTTTCGTCGTCGCACCGCTCAATGCGTTCGGGCCAGAAGTGCCCGTTGTAGTAGTGGCGGCAGAGGCCTGGTACGCAGATGCCTATAGCGTCCTGAGCTCCGCTCACGAAACCATCCTCGCGCTCGGGGTTGTTCTCGAAGCAGAAGACGAGCCGTGCGAGTGTATCGGGGTTCATCTCCGGCAGTTTCATAGGCCAGATACTCTTGATGATGTTGCGTGTGGAAGTGCTAAGGCCGCAGCGCTCGCGTATCTCAAACGTAGGCTCGACGGATATCGTCAGTGCCCAGCCCGCCCCGTAGCACGAGACGTAAGGCTGGTCTATCCATGTGCCCGCGATGTCGAGGCGCGTGGGCAGCTGGCATGTAGCGGCCTTCAGGTCAGTGCTCGAGCGTGCTTTCAGACCCTCCTGCGGCGTGCGCTTGAGCACCACGTATTCGATGCCGCGCTCACGGCATACGCGCGCTTTCTCGTCGCTGGCGCCGTCCTCGTTGACGACGAAGACGTCGGGCCGTACGATGTCGAGCGTCGGTACGAAGTCCATGACGCCGCTGCCCGCATTGATATATGCTTCCTTGACGTAGCGTATGCTTCGCACCATGAACAAGCGTTCCTGCTCGGGATAGACAGTGGGCCGATGCTTGTAGCCCAAGTACGTATCGTCGGAACCGATGCCTACGTACAAGTCACCATATTCCGCCGCTTGGCGGAAAAACTCCACGTGGCCGGAGTGAAGCAGGTCGTAGCATCCGGATACAAAAACTTTCTTATGTTGAGTCATTTGCTATGCGTTGGTCTTAAGTTTCTGTCATTACTGCCTGCAAAATTACATAAAACCTTTCAGAATGCGTCATGTTTTTGTAGAATCTTTTAAAAAGAGATGCTGAAAATGAGCGAAAAATGGCTCGAGAAGCATAAATATTTGGTTGGAGAGGTGTAATGTAAAAAATAAAGTGTAAATTTGCAATACAAAATAATGCATTGCTCCTATGTTTAATTTCCTAAAGCCACTGGCTCGTTGGTATTTCTCGAAGAGCGCTACGCCCTATTGGATGGTGCTGGCTTTCGACTGCTGTGCTGTCGTGGCTGCAAACCTGATAGTGTATATCCTTGACATGGGTGCCACGTATACGGCTATGCATTTCTGGCCGCTCATGGGGACGCTCCTTGTCTACCTGATACCCTATGTCATCGGCTTCCGCATCATGCGCACCTACTCTGGCGTGATGCGCTACTCGTCGTTCTCCGACCTTTACCGCGTTGCCATAGCAAACTTCATAGGTATCGCCTCGGTGGAATTTGTCCGTCTGTTCTTAAAGACAGACCAATGGCTGCAGGTCATCAAGTGGCACACGCTGCTTTTCGCCTGGCTGTTGGCCACGGGCATCATGTTTGCAGCGCGCCTGCTGATAAAGTATCTCTTCGATACGCTAAATGAGGAGCGCGCCTTGAACAGGGTGTTCATCTATGGCACCAAGAGTGGCGGACAGGCGTTGGCCAAGAGCATACGCATAGAGCAGCCTCAGCGCTTCCTCCTCCGTGGCTTCTTGAGTGATTCCAAAGATATGCCGGGGCATACGCTTCAAGGTGTGCCCGTATACAAGAATGACGACCGCATCGTGGAAATCATGAAGTCGCATAATGCCACAGCACTGCTCGTCTCGCCCATGAAATCCGAGCGTCTGATGGCTAACTCTGGCATGACGGAGCGCCTTATAGATGCCGGCATAAAGATTTACACTATTCAGCATGAGCAGGAGTGGGACGGCAAGAGCGACATTAGCTCGGCGCAGTTGCATGAGGTGGACATCGAGGATTTGCTGCCCCGCGATGAGATAGAGGTGGACCTGGAGGCCGTGGAGCACCTGCTGCGCGGTCGCCGCATCATGATCACCGGCTCAGCCGGTAGCATAGGCTCGGAACTGGTGCGCCAGATTGCACAGTGGGAGCCCTCGCAGCTCGTTCTCGTTGATCAGGCCGAGACGCCCCAGCACGACATACGCCTCATGATGGCCCATGACTTTGCTGGCATCAATTGCGAGAGCGTAGTCACCAGTATCGCCCACCGGCAAAGCATGGAGCGCCTGTTTGCGCAGTACAAACCTGAATACGTCTTTCATGCTGCCGCTTACAAGCACGTGCCAATGATGGAAGATAACCCGACCGAGGCCGTCCAAAATAATATAGAAGGTACGCGTATACTGGCCGACCTGGCCGTGAAATATGGCGTGAAGAAATTTGTGATGATATCTACTGACAAAGCCGTCAACCCCACTAACGTCATGGGCTGCTCGAAGCGCATCTGCGAGATTTACGTGCAGGCTCTCGACAGCGCCATCAAGGCCGGCACGGTGGTTGGGCAGACACAGTTCGTGACCACCCGCTTCGGCAATGTCCTCGGATCTAACGGTTCCGTAATTCCCCTGTTCCGTGAGCAGATACGCCACGGAGGTCCCGTCACCGTGACTCACCCCGACATCATACGCTTCTTCATGCTCATCTCTGAAGCCTGCAAATTGGTGCTCGAAGCGGGCACAATGGGTAAGGGCGGCGAGATATTCGTCTTCGACATGGGCAAGCCTGTGCGCATTGCCGACCTGGCACGACGCATGATCCTGCTCTCCGGCGCCAAGAACGTAGAGATTAAGTTCACAGGCTTGCGCGACGGCGAGAAACTCTATGAGGAAGTGCTCAATGACCAGGAACATACCAAGCCCACCTTCAACACCAAGATAAAGATTGCGCAGGTGCGGCCCTACGACTATGCTGACGTCGTCCGTCAGCTGGATGAACTGGCTCGCATCAGTGAACTTTATGACAACATGAACACCGTGCGCCTGATGAAGCAAATAGTGCCGGAATACAAGAGCCAGAATTCCGTCTATACAGCCTTGGACTAAACCTTTGCTGCATGCAGATTGCAACAAAAAAAGGCAGCGGCTATGACAGAAGAAAATTGTAGCCGCTGCCTTTTTGTTATGTATGGCACTCCTCGTATAAGAAGAATGGCTAAATGCTGCTGTCAATCCTCTAGCTGCTGGCGTAGATAGAGCTTGCGCACCTTTTTCATGTCGTGCTCTACCATAATCTTCACTAGCTCCTCGAACGAAGTCTTATGCGGATTCCAGCCTAAACGTTCGCGGGCCTTTGAGGGGTCGCCCAGAAGCTGTTCCACTTCGGCTGGGCGGAAGTATTTGGGGTCCACCTCGATGAGCACACGTCCGGTGGTCTTGTCGATGCCTTTCTCGTCGATGCCGTGGCCTTCCCACCTTATGTCGATACCTACGTTCTCGAAAGCCAGCGTGCAGAAGTCACGTACGCTGTGGTATTCGCCTGTGGCAATGACGAAGTCTTCGGGCTGCTCCTGTTGCAATATGAGCCACATGCACTCGACGTAATCTTTGGCATAGCCCCAGTCGCGCAGTGCGTTGAGGTTGCCTAAGTAAAGTTTGTCCTGAAAACCTTGAGCTATGCGCGCCGCCGCCAATGTTATCTTACGTGTTACGAATGTCTCGCCGCGTCGCTCGCTCTCGTGGTTGAAGAGTATGCCGTTGCAGCAGTACATGCCATAGCTCTCGCGGTAGTTCTTCATAATCCAGAAGCCATAGAGCTTGGCTACGCCGTAGGGCGAGCGTGGGTAGAAGGGTGTCGTCTCGCGTTGCGGCACTTCCTGTACAAGTCCGAAGAGCTCTGACGTCGAAGCCTGATAGATGCGGCACGTCTGAGCCAGTCCCGCAATGCGTACAGCCTCCAACAGTCGCAGCACGCCGAGTGCATCGGCTTCGGCCGTGAACTCGGGCACGTCGAACGACACCTTGACGTGGCTTTGTGCTGCCAGATTATAAATCTCGTCAGGGTGAATCTCACTTATGATGCGTATGAGCGACGATGAGTCGGTCATGTCGCCCCAGTGGAGGTTGATTAGTCGCTTTTTCTTCATGTCGCGCACCCATTCGTCGAGATAAAGATGTTCGATGCGCCCCGTGTTGAACGACGAGCTGCGGCGCAGTATGCCATGTACCTCGTAGCCCTTTTCTATCAGGAATTCGGCCAGGAAAGATCCGTCCTGACCTGTGATGCCGGTTATCAATGCCGTCTTACTCATTGTGTTATAGCTTATTATAGTGTATGTAGATAAGTTCGCAATAAATACCCTTCCAACAGCCCTGTGGCCTTGGTCAAGTGAAGAAACGATAAGAGCGAAAAGCCTTATTTACGGCCTGCGATGAGACGGAAAATGGCGATGAGGATGATGGCTCCGACCACGGCCGTGCCGATCTGCCCTGCCAATCCTCCCCACGAGATGTTGAGCTTCTCAAATAGCCATCCGCCGAAGGCACCGCCGAGGATGCCGAGTACGATGTCCCAGAGGATACCGTAGCCGCTGCCTTTCATAATCCATCCGGCCAGCAGGCCTGCGACGAGTCCGACGATAAGTGCATAAATCATAATAGAAAATGATTAAATTATTTAGGTAATATTACCTGCGAAGCACTTTGTGTGCTTTCTTCTCTTTGACTGTGATGAAGAGGCCCTGACGCTGTGCCTCTACAGGCCGCCCAGCCAGGTCGAAGCTCCGACTGGGGTCATGCGTAGTTGCCGGTGCTGCTATGGCGTCAGGGCTGCCGCAAAAAGGCTTGAAGGCGGATGCCGGTCGGCCTTGTGCGGTGAATGCTCCTTTGTCGTAAGCGTTCCACCCTAATTTTGAGTAATATTCTGGTTTCCACCATCCGTAGACCTCCGGCTCCCAGTAGAACACGCCTACGCATTGCTCCAGAGCTTTCAGACGGTCGACGAAGTCGGTCATGACCTGTCCGGCCAGAGCCTCGTCGGAGGCAGAGTAGCCCGTCTCGACAATCATCACCGGCACGCTGAACTGCGCTGTCAGCGCCTTCACATTGGCTGCTGTCTTGGCGTTCTCGTTCTTCCAGTCGGTCGCGGGGTAATGCGACAGACCTATCATATCGAACTTGCCGCCATATTGCTTGAAGGCTTTGTAAAACCAGACGTTGTCTTCTGGCCCTTTGTCGATGTGCACGATGACCTTAGCCTGCGGCAGAACGCTCTTTACGGCATCGTAGCCGGCATTGCTCAGGGCTATGTAACCGGCCCACTTGGCAGCGTCAGTCGTCTTAGACCAGTCGATTCTGCCGTTGTCCCAAAGCATGCCGCTGCGCGTTTCATTGCCCACCTGTACCCAGGCAGGTTCGATGCCTTCGTCCTTCAGGGCCGACAGAATTTCTGTCGTGTGGTTGCCTACGGCCTGCTTGAGACCTTCGAGCGAGAGTGCCGCCCACGCCGAAGGTGTAGTCTGGCGACTGGGGTCGGCGAAGAAATTGCTGTAGTGGAAGTCTATCATGATGGCGAGACCTTGAGTTTTGGCACGCCGCGCCTTTGCTACGACGTCAACCTTGTCGCACCATGCGCCGTAGGCTTCCTCCGGATTTACCCAGACGCGCAGGCGCACGGCGTCGAGGCCGCACTGCCGCAACAGGGCCATCATCTCTGTCTGCACTCCCGCTTCGTTGTAGAATTGCTTGCCTGCAGCTTCCATCTCGCTGCACCAACTGACATCGGCTCCGCGCACAAACCCCGGAGTCTGAGCGTACAACAGGCTTGCGAGCACAGAAAGCGCCACCGTCGCTATCGATATGATAATTCTCATGTGTGTTGCTTAAAGAATTTTTTATAAGCGCAAAAGTACACTCTTTTTCTGAAAAAACATCGGTCTTGTCAATATTTTTTTTATTTCGTCAGACACTAAAGCTTCTTGTCGGGGTACATTGACTGCCACCACTCGGGCTCATCCTTGAGCCATCGGGCAAACCATGCTTCCATGGTGTGTTGCCAGTCGATACTCTTTTGGTAGGTGAGAATATGATGGTTCTCGCCTTCTACGAGCACGAGGGCTGTAGGGCATCCTAACAACTTCAGCGCCGTGTACATCTGTATGCTCTCGCCTACGGGCACATTCGTGTCGGCGGTGCCGTGGAGGAAGAGCAGGGGCGTGCGAATCTTGTCAGCATTGAAGAGTGGACTCTGGTCGACGTAGAGGTCTTTGCGTGTCCATGGATAGCTGCCGCCCATCGATGTCTGGCTGTAGCTGTAGCCCCAGAATCCTTCGCCCCAGTAGCTGGTGTGGTCGCTGATACCGGCGTGTGAGATGGCCGCGGCGAAGATGTCGGTCTGCGTCTGCAGGTACTGTGTCATGAAGCCACCGTAGCTGGCTCCGAAGCATCCTATCTTTTTAGCGTTGACCCACGTATGCTCGGCCGCGAACGCTTTCACGGCGCCTATGATGTCCTCGGCCACGCCCTTGCCGGCCGTATTTACGTGGCGCGACGACCACTCCTGTCCGAAGCCCGTGGCGCCGCTGGGGTTCACGATGAGGAAGACGTAGCCCAGGGCGGCAAAGACCTGCGGCGAATAGCGGCTGTCGAAATATCGCGAGGTGGGAGAGCATCCGCCATAGTAATATGTCAGCATCGGGTAGTGTTTCGAGGGGTCAAAGGAGGGTGGCAGATAGTAGCGGCAACAGACCGAATCGCCTTGAGCGTTGACGTATATCCATGCCTGGCAGTCACTAAGGAGTAGCCGGCTGTGCTGTTCGGCATTAGGCGCTTCAGCGAGGGTCGCCTTCAGCTGACGTGTCTGTAAGGTGTAGAGGCGGTCGGCGTTCGTAGCGCTCTGTCCGGAGTACATCATGACAGGGGCCGCATTAGCCAGTGTGAAACGCCCTACGACATCCTCCTTGGTGTCGATAAGTGTGAAACGTCCGTTTTGAGGGTCTAAGCGGAAGAGGTGAATGAAGTCGCGGTCCTCGGCTGTGAAATAGATTTTTCCGTCGTCCTTACTCCATTTTACCGAACTGATACAGGGGTTGAAGTCGCGCGTCAGCGGACGGGTGGCATATCGTATTTTGCCGCCATCAGAGTTCTCCTTGCGGCTAAGGTCCATGAGGAATAGTTGGCGGTCGATCATACTTGGCACACGCCCGGCAGGGGTGACGTTGCCAATACCGTTGAGAGCTTCCGGCGAGCCTTGGAGTAGCACCTGGTTGCCCGAAGGCGAGAAATCGGCTCCTTCTAGGAAGCCGTCCTGCCAGACGAGTGTGTCGACCTCCATCGTCTCGAGCTCGAGGCGAAAGAGTGAGGTGAGTGTGGTTGGGCGCATGCGAGCGATGTCGTTCTCGTATTTCGCGAAAAGCAGGTAGCGACTATCTGAGCTGATGTCTTGCAGGCTGATGTTGTTGTAGCCGTTCGTAAGAGGGCGCATCAGTCCCGATGAAAGGTCGTAAAGAGCGAGGCGCGAGCGCGAGCGCCATCCGGGTTGGCGGTCGTCAGGGTGCACGATTTCGTGTACGTCACTGTTCTTTTCCTGCTCGCCGTTGTCCTGGATGATGTAGAGGAGCTGGCGTTCGTTGGGCAACATCTGCCAGGAACCCTCGGGCAGGTCGGGCGTCAGCACATCCTCAGCCCGCGTCAGAGGGTCAATACTAACGAGAGCCTGTCGCCCGTCGCCTCCTGTACGGGTGAAAAGGTAGCGGTTGGTGCGTGGCATCCATCGCAGCCCCTGACGCTGCTCGAGCACCCGTCCACTGCTCAGTTCGCGCAGTTCGTGACGGTAGTTGGTCTTGCCGTTGGGGCTGTAGTTGTAGAGGCTCACAATGGCCATCTTGCCGTTGGGCGATAGAGAGACGTTGGTGTAATGCCAGTCGCGGAGCAGCTCATCGAACGTATATGGGCGGTCGGTGGCAGCCGTCCCGGCCAGACTGATGATGCCGTCCTTCTCGGGATTGACGCTGATACGCAGCGTGTCGCTCTTGCCTTGGATGGTGAGAGCTTTTACTACTACGTCGTGGGTGGCAGGCAGTAGCGTTAGGGTGTGGCCGGCACGCTGGCTTTTGCCGTCGACAAATAGTTCGAAATCTTCGCAGCCTTTAACCTCAATCCTAGCTTTCGCAAAGGCCTTGTTGTTAAGACAAAAACCGGCGAGATGCAGGGCTGGGGCGTGGGCATCTGCCGTCAAGACGATGATGCTGTCAGCCGTCACACCAGCCTCGCCTACGGCATCGAAACGCAACGGCATGCGCAGCAGGCTCTTAGCATCGAAGGCCTTGGCCTCGAGGCCGACGCTGTCGGTGGCTACGGGAGCCGGAACGACGAGTGGTCCAACATATCTGAACTGTGTCACAGCAATGCTTGTTGCCGCAGGTGTCTCCTCGGCCATCGCAGCCGAGCCTAATGCAATGAAGGTTGAGAGAAAAAGAATACGGGAGGTCATTGTCGGAAGTGCGTGCCTATGGTCCTTAAATCAAGAAAAGTTTTGTTTCTGCCGCAAAGGTAATAAAAAATGCGTGCCCGCCATCTTTTCCGCTTATTTTATTTTGTTCAAATGTCAAAAAGCCCTATTTTTGCCTTGAAAATGGAACAACAAAGCCCTCTCGAAAACCAACGACCGGCAGCAGTACGCACGGATAGCTTACTCAGCGACCACAGTAGGTTGCAGGGCTTGACGGTGGCAGAAGTGGCGGCTTCGCGTGTGGAGCATGGCAGCAATGTGCTCACCTTGCGCGAGCGCACACCTTGGTGGCGCAAGCTGGCGGTCAAGTTTGCTGACCCTCTCATCGTCATACTCATTGTTGCAGCTCTGCTTAGCATCGCCATTTCCGTTTATGAGTATGTCGGCCTGCATGCCGATGTCACAGTCTTTTTCGAGCCCGTAGGCATCATCATCGCCATTGCCTTGGCCACGGGAATGGCTTTCTGGTTTGAGCAGAAAGCCGACAGCGAGTTTGCATTGCTAAACCAGTATAACGACCACGAATCGGTGCGCGTCATCCGCGACGGACGCGAGACAGAAATAGAGCGCTCCGAGGTCGTCGTGGGTGACATCGTAATGCTGTCTGTCGGCGATGAAATTCCTGCCGACGGCCAATTGATTAAGGCTACACAGATGCAGGTCGATGAGTCGTCACTGACAGGTGAGCCTGTTTGCCGCAAGTCGACCCTTGCAGATGAGATGGATGCTGACGCCACTTACCCGACTGACTTCGTGCTTCGCGGGACTAAACTCCTTGAGGGCCATGGCCTTATGCGCGTGACCGCCGTCGGCGACGCCACCGAGGCCGGACACGTTTTCACCGAAGTGCAGATTGACTCGTCGGTACGCACACCGCTGAACGAACAACTTGACCGCCTGGGGCTCTTCATTTCTCGCGCCAGCTACGCTATCGCCGCTGGAGTAGTCATAGGGCGCATCGTTATGTGGGTCATTACGAATGGGCAAGAAACTATAGACGGTGCACATTCAACCATATTCAACTTTGAATTCCTCACCTATATCCTGCAGTCGCTGATGCTGGCCGTGACTCTCATCGTCGTCGCCGTGCCTGAGGGCTTGCCTATGACCGTGACGCTCTCGTTGGCTTATTCTATGCGTCGTATGCTCAGAACCAACAATCTCGTACGCCGCATGCACGCCTGCGAGACAATGGGCGCAGCCACCGTCATCTGCACTGACAAGACAGGCACGCTCACGCAGAACCAGATGCGCGTGTCTGAGATCCGCTTTGCTGAAGGCAATGAACATCAGTCGGCCGTCATAACAAATATAGCCGTCAACAGCACTGCTGCGCTCGACGGAGCCAGCGTCATTGGTAACCCCACCGAGGGAGCCTTGCTGCTATGGCTGCGTGAGCAGGGCGTAGACTATCGTAATGTGCGTGCTGAGGCTCCGTTCATCGAAGAAATACCTTTCTCTACCGAACGCAAATACATGGCTACGCGCGTGCATGATACATTATATATTAAAGGAGCACCAGAGATCGTCTTTGGGATGTGTCAGACCGACGTTCCCGAATATTTGGGCGAATGGCAGCAGCGTGGCCTGCGGACCCTGGCTCTGGCTCACGCGGAGAAGAGCGGACGTCCCGTTGCTGATGCGTTGGTAGCTATTGCCGACCCCGTACGAGCGGACGTACCTGCTGCCATAGCTGAATGCAGACAAGCCAGCATCGACGTGAAGATTGTCACCGGCGACACGGCAGCGACGGCCGCAGAGATAGCCCGGCAAATAGGCTTGCTTGAAGGCCGTAACGCATTTGAGACAGCAACAGTGCCCCCAGACTCAGCTCAAGGTCGTCACCTCATCCTCACAGGCCCTGAGGTGTCAGCCATGACCGATGAGCAGCTGCAGGCCTGTGCCAAGGACATCGCCATTATAGCCCGCGCCAGACCCGCTGAAAAGCAACGGCTTGTAGGAACTTTGCAGGCGCTGGGGGAGGTGGTGGCTGTTACGGGCGACGGCACCAACGATGCTCCAGCCCTCAAGGCCGCTCACGTAGGACTTTCGATGGGCGATGGTACTGCCGTAGCCAAAGAGGCATCAGACATCACCATCCTCGACAACTCCTTTTCCAGTATAGGGCGCGCCGTGCTGTGGGGGCGTTCGCTTTATAGAAATATTCAGCGTTTCATCCTTTTCCAGATGACCGTCAATGTATGTGCCTGCCTCACGGTGCTTGCCGGCGCTTTCATGGGCACCGATGCTCCACTTACCGTGACGCAGATGCTGTGGGTTAACCTCATCATGGACACTTTTGCCGCCATGGCACTTGCCTCGCTGCCGCCTACGTCGGCTGTCATGCGCGAGCGGCCTCGCGACCGTAGGAAGTTCATCATCTCACGACCTATGTGGCGCTTCATCATGGGCATCGGTGGCCTTTTCTTTCTTTTCATGACAGGCCTTCTATGGCTGTTCGAGCATGCCGAGGTGGATTCCGTAGGCAGCCTCATAAGCTTGTTGCAAGGTGTAAACAACCACGTCAGACACAGTCACCTGAGCCCCTATGAGTTGAGCTTCTTCTTCACAACCTTCGTGATGTTGCAATTCTGGAATCTGTTCAACGCCCGTGCTTTCCTAACCCGTCACAGCGCCTTTGACCTCCGTGGCTGTCGTGAGTTCCTCGCTATTGTCGCTGTCATCTTCTTTGGGCAGTTGCTGATTGTAGGGCTCGGAGGAAGGATGTTTAATGTTGTGCCTCTTGACTTCACCACCTGGCTCTTCATCATACTCGGCACGGCGCCTGTGATGCTTGTGGGTGAAGTCCTGCGCAAGCGTCACTGAACGACCAGACACGCATTCCTTTATGCGCTGAGCGTCTGTGCTCTTACCCTTTGGCATCCGGCTCTTATGTCTTTACGTTTGGCTCTGTCTGTAAAATGGCATTAAGCGTAGCACAGGTTGAACACCTCTCCGACGCTGAATATGATTCGCCCTTCAACATTTGCAAAGGAACTTTTGAGAATCCTACAAAAAATGTTTGCAAATGATGAGGGGCGAATTATTATTTATGCTTATCTTTGTGGCCGCAAAACGCTTATGTTACACGGTCACGGCGACGATGCCTATCGCTACAGCGGCATTCGTCACAATTTCAGTAGCAATATCTTCAGCCATGCTGACCTCAGCGGGCTTAAGGCTTTTTTGTCCTCACGTCTTGATGCTATCGGCAACTATCCTGAACCAGAGCCGAGAACGTTGGAGCGCTTGATAGCCAGCAACTGTGGGGTGGGGGAGGACTGCATCCTCGTCACCAGCGGAGCCACCGAGGCCATCTACTTAATAGCAGAGTCCTGGCGCACTTATACCTTCCGTGTCTGCCAACCTACGTTCAGCGAATATGCCGATGCCTGCAAATCGTTGGGTATGGTTGAAGGCACTGGTGGGTTGACCTGGTTATGCAATCCTAACAACCCAACGGGTTCTGTGCTTAACAAGGAAGAGGTCTTGAGCCTGGCCGGAGAAAGCCGTATTCTCATTCTTGATCAGGCCTATGAGGACTACACGCTCGAGCCTCTGCTCTCGCCCGCCGAGGCTGTCATGGTAGGCAACATCCTGCAACTGCATTCGCTTACCAAGTCGTATTGCATCCCTGGCTTGCGCATAGGCTTCGTCGTTGGCGCTCCGACGCTGATTGCCAATATGCGTTGCCGCCTGCGTCCTTGGTCAGTAAACGCCTTGGCCATAGAGGCGTCCAAGTGGTTGATAAAGAACGGTGTCCGCTTGCTTCCCGACATGGAACATTATCTGGCTGAGGCACAACGCTTACGTGAAGCCCTAAATGCCATTGATGGTATCAGCGTCGAACCTACTCATACCAACTTCATGCTTTGCCGTCTTGATGTGCGTCGAGGCCAGACGGCCGCAGAACTGAAAGAGCGACTTGCTGCTGACTATGGTATCCTTATCCGTGATGCTTCTAATTTCGAAGGTCTCACGCCCTATCACTTCCGCGTGGCGGCACAAACGAGAGAGGAGAATGACTTACTTATAAACAGCCTCACCACTGCCTCCTCTCCAGTTGAAGAGGGGAGAAAACAGAGGGATGGTACTCCCTTAGCGCCCTCCACATCCGTTGGGAGTAGGGCTATTATGCTCGCAGGCACGGGCAGCGATGTGGGCAAGAGCGTGCTGGCAACAGCCCTCTGTCGCATCTTACTGCAAGACGGCTATCATCCTGCTCCATTCAAGGCGCAGAACATGGCCTTGAACTCCTACGCCACGCCTGAGGGGTTGGAGATAGGGCGCGCGCAGGCCGTTCAGGCAGAGGCGGCCGGTGTCCCCTGCCACACCGACATGAACCCTCTGCTGCTGAAGCCTCAGAGCGACCATACCTCGCAGGTCGTGTTGCACGGACGGCCCATAGGCAGCAAGAGCGCGTACGACTACTGGAAACGAAGCGGTGGAGACATCGAGGGGATAGACTTCCGCAAGGAGGTCTGCGATGCTTTCGACCGTCTGGCAGCGCGCTACAATCCCATCGTAATGGAGGGTGCAGGCAGCATCTCAGAGCTTAATCTGCGCGAGACGGACCTCGTGAATATGCCCATGGCTTGCTATGCTGATGCCGCCGTTATCCTCGTGGCCGACATAGACCGAGGCGGCGTCTTCGCATCGGTCTATGGCAGCATCGCCCTCCAGACGCCCGCCGACAGAGCCCGTATCAGAGGCATCATTATCAATAAGTTCCGTGGCGATTTGCGTCTCTTCGACGATGGGCGCCGAATGATAGAGGAACTCTGTGGCGTTCCCGTTCTCGGTGTCATCCCTTATTTCGGGGACATTCACATCGAAGAGGAGGACAGCGTGTCGCTGGCAGGTAAGTCAATGCAGGCGCAGCGAGGGCGCGTGAACATCGCAGTGATAATGTTGCGCCACCTTTCTAACTTCACCGACTTCGATTCTTTGGAACAGGATACACGCGTACATATATATTATACCAACAACGTAGACGAGATCTCGAAGGCCGACATCATTATCCTTCCAGGTTCTAAGTCTACGCTTGACGACCTTTATGAATTGCGCCGCAACGGCTGTGCACAAGCCATCCAACGAGCGCATCGCCAGGGTAAGACTGTCATTGGCATTTGTGGCGGTTTTCAGATGATGGGTGTCGATGTTTGCGATCCCGAACACGTCGAGGGCGACATCGATCGCCTCCCCGGTCTCGGCCTGCTGCCAACGACGACGACCATGAGTGGCGAGAAGGTCACGCGCCAAGTGTCCTTCACTTTCGTCCACTCAGCGGCCTCGAGCCCCGTTTCCGTCGATTTGTCTCCAGCTCAAGACTCAGAGCCCTATGCTGCATCTGCCCCCTCAGCGGCCTTGGGTCCTGTTTCCGCCGGTTTGTCCGGCGGAGCAAGTGGCCATGCCTACGAGATACACATGGGCCAGACGCGCCCCTTCGGTGATGCGCCCGTTTCTCCCCTGGCCATTCTCAGTGATGGCCGCGTGGACGGCTACCGCGTCAGTGACCGCCTCTGGGGCACATACCTCCACGGCATCCTTGACAACGCCATGGTCGTAGAATCTCTGTTGGCACCTTTTGCAGACCGCCTCTCGGCAGACTCGGAACCTTTCGACTACGCCGCTTTCAAGGAGAAGCAGTATGACCGTTTGGCCGCCCACGTCCGCAAGCACATAGATATGGATAAGCTGTACAGTATAATAGAGCGAGCCCCTCAGCTATCCCCCAATGGAGGTGAACGCAAAGAAAACTGAAAATTCAAGCCCGGAGGATTATGCATTACGAACTGCTCATAGCTTTGTTGCTTGGTTGGCTGCTCGACCTCTGCCTGGGCGACCCCGCACGTCTGCCGCATCCCATCGTGTTGTTCGGCAGGGCTATCGCCGCCTGCGAGCGTAGCTTCAACCAAGGCGTGCATCGTAAACTGAAGGGTGCCGTCATGGCCATCGGCCTTATCTTTGCAGTATTCCTCTCAGCAGTGCTTCTGGGCAATCTGTTTCTTAAGGTTCACGTCTTCCTATTCGTCGCGTGGAACGCGCTCGTCGTCTTCTACTGCCTTGCCGGCACCACGCTCATCCGTGAAGTGCGAGCCGTCTTCCTGGCTCTCGACCGTTCGTTAGATGAGGGCCGTCGGCAGGTGGCACGTATCGTGGGACGCGACACGTGTGGGCTTTCAGCCCAAGAAGTGCGCACGGCCGCCCTTGAGACGCTGGCAGAGAATCTCAGCGACGGCGTCGTGGCGCCCATTCTCTGGTTCACACTGCTTGGTGCCCCGGGTATGTTAGCCTACAAGATGGTCAACACCCTCGATTCCATGATAGGCTACCGCACCGAGCGCTTTCGCGACTTTGGCTGTTGGGCTGCGCATATCGACGATGTTGCCAACTACATCCCTGCGCGCCTGACGGCGTTGCTGATGGCCGCCGCTTCTCCCTTTGCACGAATCTCTCGTGCAGCCCTGCACGAGGGAGCGGACAACAGTGCTTCAAGAGGCAGGCGGGAGAGGCGTTTATCGCTCTTACGATTTATTGCCCGCTACGGGCGCTGCCATGCCAGCCCCAATAGTGGTTATCCCGAAGCCGCCCTCGCCGGCATCCTCGACTGTCGTTTCGGCGGGTCCCACTACTATTTCGGCCAACTCTTTGACAAACCCTTCATCGGTAAGACCGACCGTCTGCTCTCGACGGCAGATATGATAACGGCTGTTCGCGTCAATCGCTACGTTGAAACAGCTATGGTAACCATTGCGGCTCTCGTCGTCTGTTTCAGTCCTTTATGATTTCCTCTTCCTGATTTTCCGCCTCTGTTATTAATAAAACGTCTAAAATTTAGACGTTCAGAGGCGATTTCTTGCAATTGAGTGGTTTCGTTTAAAGAAAAAGGTGTAGCTTTGTAGCTGAAACTTAAGATTAAAATCCTAAGACTTAAGTATCATTTTTGCTTGAGAACATGAAAGGAAACAACGAAAAAGCACTTCAGATGCTGAAGGCCGAAGTCGCCGAGTGTCTGACGCAGAACATACTGCCGTTCTGGTTAGACAGGATGCAGGACCACAAGCGCGGTGGGTGGTACGGGCGTATGACGGGGCACTATGAGATTGTGCCCGTAGCACCCCGCGGTGCCGTCTTGTCCGGTCGTCTGCTGTGGGCGTTCTCTGCAGCCTACCGCGTGTTGGGCGGCAAGGGCTACCTCGAGGCTGCCACCCGCACGAAGGACTATATTCTCAGCTACTTCCTCGACCGTGAATATGGCGGAGTTTACTGGAGTGTCACGGCCGACGGCCGTCCTATGGACACGAAGAAGCAGTTCTATGCCATTGGCTTCATAATCTACGGTTTCGCGGAGTATGCCCGTGCCACGGGCGATGCCGCAGCCTTGGAGACGGCGCTGCAGCTCTATGACGTCATAGAACTGCACGCCTGGGATGTGAAAAACGGCGGATATATAGAAGCTTGTACGCGCGACTGGCGCCCCATAGCCGATATGCGCCTCTCGGCAAAGGACGAGAACTACCCCAAGAGCCAGAATACGCACCTGCACATAATTGAACCGTATACCAACCTACTGAGAGCGCTGCGCGAGGCTGGAGTGGAGTGCTCGCGGGTGACAGAGAGCTGCAGGAGGCTAATAGACATTTTCACAGACAAGATTCTGGACCCTGAAACGTATCACTTGGACCTCTTCTTCGACATGGATTGGCGCCGCATGAGCACTGCTGAGAGCTACGGCCACGACATCGAGTGTTCTTGGCTACTGCACGAGGCGGCGCTGGTGCTGGGCGACGAGGACCTGTTATATAATAAGGTAGAGCCTATCGTCCGAGAGGTAGCCCGCGCAAGCGAGAAGGGACTGCAGGCTGATGGCTCGATGATTCATGATAGTGGCGATGCCGACCGCGAATGGTGGGTGCAGGCTGAGGCTGTAGTGGGCTTCCTTAACATCTACCTGCATTTTGGTGATGATGCGGCGCTTGACAAAGCGTTGGGCGTCTGGCGGTACATTAAGGATCACCTCATCGACCGCGAGCATGGCGAGTGGTATTGGAGCGTGAGGTCCGACGGCACGATAAACCTCGACGACGACCACGCTGGCTTTTGGAAATGCCCCTACCACAACAGCCGTATGTGCCTTGAAATATTGTCATCTAACATTAAGCCATTCGTTATTCGTCAATGACCAAAATACGTACTGCTGGCTTGAGTGTCATGCATGAGATTACTCCTCTCTCGACAGAGGATTGCTTCTACGTCGTAGACCGCAATAAGACGGGCTTTGACTACCCAGTGCATTGTCATCGAGAGTACGAGCTGAACTTCATCGAGCATGCCGCCGGTGCCTCGCGCATTGTGGGCGACAGCATCGAGGTAATCAGTGACTACGAGCTCGTCCTCGTGGCTAGCCCCGATTTGGAACACGGTTGGGAGCAAGGCACGTGCGAGAGTAGCTCGATACGCGAAATCACCATTCAGTGGGACGCCTCATGGCTGCCTGCAACGCTGCTGCAGAAGAACCAGTTCCGCTCAATCCGTACGATGCTGGAGCGAGGCAGTCTGGGCCTCGCCTTCCCCCTGCCTGCCGTCATGCGCGTGTATTCCAAACTAGAGCGGCTGTCTCATGGCGGCAAGGGCTTCCAGTCAGTGTTGGACTTCCTTGCACTGCTCTACGAGCTGTCGCTCTGCGATGATGCACGTACCCTCTCGAGCTCATCCTTCGCCTGTATGGAGTTGCATTCAGAGAGCCTCCGTGTGAAGCGCGTGCAGCAGTTCATATCTCAGCACTACCATGAGGAGATACGCTTAGAGACCCTCGCCGACATGGTAGGGCTGACCCCGGTAGCCTTCTCGCGTTTCTTCCGTCAGCGCACCGGTCGCACCCTCTCCGACTATATAGTAGACACGCGAATCGGGTCTGCCGCCCGTCAGCTAGTCGACACAGAGAAGACCGTTGCGGAGATATGCTACGATTGCGGCTTCAACACGCTTTCCAACTTTAACCGTCTATTCCGACGCAAGAAAAACTGTTCGCCGACGGAATTCCGCGAGAACTACAAGAAATATAAAGTATTGGTATAATACTCATTATATCATCATAAGTTAAAATAGTGTCATAGCAGAAACAAATTTACATATTATCTTTGCAGCAGAAATTTGTTTAATTAATAGTTATATTAGTTATGAAACCGCAAAGACATTTATCTGCTGCTTTGTTATTTGTGCTTTCAATCTGTTGCTCCGTAGCACAAGACCAACTTCAGCGTTCTGCCGAGGCCGAACAGTTGCTGGCCTTACTTCAGCAGATCCAAGGCCAGAAAATCATCTCAGGCACGACCGCCAATGTCAACTGGAATTTCAACGAAGCTAAATGGGTGAACCAGCATACGGGCAAGTGGCCCGCCCTGAATTGTATGGACTTTATCCATCATCCCTTCGCCAGCAAGGGTGGATGGATTGATTACACCAATATCACAGACGTCTACAACTGGCACCGCCAGGGAGGGCTCATCCTCATCCTGTGGCATTGGAATGTGCCTGCGAATCAGAGCGGGGGGTACTCCTTCTACTACGGTACCGAGGATGACAAGACAACCTTCGACGTGCGCAAGATTTTCGACCCTGCGTCCAGCGAGTACAAACTGATGATCAAGGACATCGACCAGATAGCATCATATCTGAAACTGTTGAAGAATCGTAAAATTCCAGTACTTTGGCGCCCGCTGCATGAGGCTGGCGGTATGTGGTTCTGGTGGGGGCGCGACCCTGCGGCTTGCAACGAGCTGTGGCGCGTCATGTACGACCGTCTTGTGAACTACCACAAGCTTGACAACCTCATCTGGGTGTGGACACAGGCGGCTGCCTGGAATCAACCTTACAGCGACGGCTACCGCTGGTATCCCGGCGACGAGTACGTCGACATCGTCAGCATTGATGTCTACAACAACAACAATGCAACGGATGTCTACAACAATTGTTTCAATTTTCTGAAGAAGGAGTCGCCCAATAAGCTTGTTGCTATGACTGAGTGTGGCAACGTGCCAAAGATCAGTCAACAATGGAAAGCGCGTGCCAGATGGTTGTTCTTCGCTCCTTGGTACGACTATGGTCGCACCAACGACCCTAACAGCTCCGCGTTCAAGAGCACCGACCATAGCAGCTGCAATGCCGCCTGGTGGCAGGACGCATTTGCCCAGGACTATGTGCTCTCGCGAGAGGACTTTAAGGCGCTGCGCGATGAGTTCGTGGGTATCAACGACCTCCAGACTGACGAAATGGTGAAGGGTAAATCGTCAAGTGATAAAGCCTTTGACCTCAACGGGTTGCATTGGCAGCAAGGGCGGAAGGGTATCGTCATCCGAGGCGGCAAGAAATACCACGTCAGATAATTCATTGATACCACTTTTTAAAGTGGGCTCAGTAAAATGTATAGCTTATGAAAAAGACTTTATTTACAACTTTCATGCTGACAGCCGTCGTTGCGGCGGGCTTGCAAGCTCAGGTCCTGCAAGTCTGCCCCACAGCTACGGGCAAGGCTTTCGACGGCATCGGTGCCGTCAACGGCGGCGGTGCCACCTCTGTGCTGCTTCGTGCATACCCCGAGCCTCAGCGCTCACAGATTCTCGACTTCGTCTTTCGTCCGAAGTTCGGAGCCAGCGTCAGCACCATGCTCGTTGAGATTCCCGGCGACGGCAACTCCACGCAGGGCTCCATGCCCACCCACGCTCACTACTGCGGCGACGCCAACTATGAGCGTGGCTATATGTGGTGGGTAATGACCGAAGCCAAGCGGCGCAACCCGCTGCTGGCCATCGACGCCACCGGTTGGAGTGCGCCTGCCTGGGTTGGTAATATATGGTCGCAGGAGATGGCGGACTACTATGTCGACTGGCTCACTGGACTTCGCGAGCACTATGGTCTGGAGCTCGACGCCTTAGGCTGTCACAACGAAAAGGGCTACAACTACGACTTCGCCAAACGTCTGCGCCGCACGATGAACGAGCGTGGCTTCAAGAATGTTAAGCTCCACGGCTTCGACAACTGGGGACGAGGTAAGATGGACTTCCTCGCCGAGATGCAGCGCGACCCGGAGCTTGCAGCCGCCCTTGACGCTGTCAGTGCCCACACCTTCAGCGAGATACAGCTCACGCCCGAGCAACGTGCCGCCGCCGAGGTACTGGGCAAACCCATTTGGAACAGCGAGGACCACGTCTATCGCAAGGGCTTCGACGTGCTCATCACTATCGTGAAGTGCTTCAACGAGAACTACATCATCAGCGGCGCCACACGCGTCATTAACTGGTACGACATCGCAGCCGTCTATCCCCTGGAACCCTACGGCGTCGATCCCGCCATGATGATAGCCCACGAGCCTTGGAGCGGCCACTACAGCGTCCGCGAGTCGCTGTGGGGTTATGCCCACTACGGGCAGTTCACCCAAATCGGTTGGCGCTACGTCGATTCTGCCTGCCGTAAGCTGCCTGGCGGAGGTTCCGTCATCACCATGCGCGACCCCGCTACGGGCGACTACAGCATCATCATCGAGACCAAGGAGGCCAAGGCGCAGCAGACCCTGACATTCGAGGTCGCCAAGGGACTCAGCAAGGCTGATCTCTGCGTCTGGCGCAGCAGGCCGGAGCAGCTCTTCGTGCAGCAGGCCGACATCCGTCCGCGCCGCGGCCGCTTCGAGATTACCCTCGAGCCCGGTGCCGTCTACTCCCTCTCCACCACGCGCGGACAGCAGAAAGGTTCCTTCACCAATGTGCCTGCCTCTAAGCCTTTCCCCTTCCCCTATGCCGACGACTTCGAGCACTACCAGCCCGCCTCGGCCTATGGCTATCTGCCCAACTACCTGGCCGACATCATCGGTGCCTTTGAGCTCGCCGAACGCCCTGACCACAAGGGACAATGCGTTCGGCAGGTCGTGGGTGACCATACCCTCAGCTGGGCACCTGAATGGCATCACTACACCATCGTTGGTGACTCCGCCTGGCGCGACTACCAAGTCAGCGCCGACGTCTACCTGAACCCGCAGGACGAGGCCGCTGTGATGGGACGTGTCATCGACGTGGGCTCCGGCTACGGAGTCTGGGTCAAGGGCTACTACCTGAAACTCGACGATCAGGGGCGTGCCAGCCTCGTCATGAGCTGCGGCAAACGCAACAAGCAGGAGCTCATAGGTGATGCCGAGCAGCAGGCTCTCATCCGTGCCCGCAAGGACTTGGAAGTAGGTGGCGAGTTCGTGCTCGACAGTGCTCGTGTCGAAGGCATCCACCCATGCAAATGGCACAACCTCCGTCTGCGTATGCGAGGCACTACGCTCACCGGCTACGTCGACGGTAAGCAGGTCGTCACGGCCACCTCTGACCGCTACCATAGCGGTATGGCCGGCCTGATGGCACCCCTTCAGGAGCGCCGCGTCTGCACCCCCTATTTCGACAACCTCAAGATAGAACCTGTCGGTGATTGAACTGAAATGGTTATATTGTAAATGGTATAAGTTCAAATGGTAAATAGTAAACGAATCCTTTTGTCATTAGCTTTGGTGCTGGCGGCTTCATTGCTGGCCGTCGATGCCCAGAGTACGATAACGCCCCAACTCGTCGATTGTGAAGCCACGGGTCCCACGCGGCAGCTCTACCGCTACCTGCGCGACAAGGTGTGGGGGCAGCAGGTGCTCTCCGGCTGTCAGGCGCGGTGGGACTACAACACTACCGACGCCGACGGTATCCGCCAGCGTGCCGGCCGCTATCCTGCCATCAATATCTTCGACTTCCAGCACTTCCGTCAGCCGGGTCTCAACTATATGGGACCTACTGCAAAGGAGTGGAACGACGCCGGCGGCATCGTAGGTTTCATCTGGCACTGGAGCGTGCCCGTGAGCGCCGATCTGTCAGCCAAGGAGGGCTTTGCTTTCTACACCGCGACGGGTGCTGAGGGGCGCCGGTCCTTCACCCAGTTCTCGCCACGCCGTGCCCTGCAGCCCGGCACCGCCGAGCAACGCATCCTTCACGAGAACCTCGACACCATCGTGCGCTACCTCCTGCACTACCAACAGCAGGGAATCCCTATCCTCTGGCGACCCTTCCACGAGGCGGCGGGCAACACCAACCGTGGCGGCAAGGCATGGTTCTGGTGGGGGAGCGACGGAGCAGAGGCATTCAAGCAACTCTATCTCTACGCCCAGCGCTACCTGATGGAACACTGCGTTCACAACCTCATCTACATCTGGACTTCAGAGTTGGACGATGACGACTGGTACCCCGGCGACGAGTACGTCGACATTGTCGCACGCGACCAATATCACGTAGCCTCTGACCACGGCTCATTCAAGGCGCAGTTCGACCTCCTGCGCAGCAAGTACCCCTCTAAGATGCTGGCGCTGGCCGAGTGCGATTGTGTGCCCGGTGCCGCCGCCATGGAGGCCGACGATGCCCGCTGGCTCTTCGTGGCGCCATGGACTACACCCTATGTCTTCAGTCGTCAGAATAATGATGCCTTCTGGAAGCAGTTCCTCAGCGAACAGCTCATCCTCACGCGCGACGAGGTCTACCGCGCCGGAACCTACACACTCACGGTCAACAGGGCCGATGGAATCTTCCGCAAGGGCGAGCACGCTGTAGTCAGCTGTCACGCCGCAGATGTGCCGTTGGATTCGCTCTTCGTGCGCGTGTACCATAATAATAATTTAGTCCGCGAGTTCGGCCTCCTGCCCGCCACCTGCGACTTCACCGTCCTGGATCAGCCCTTGGACAGCACCTGTGCCGTCAGCATCGAACTCCGTGAGCGGCTGGGCAAACCCACAGCCATCGGCTACGTCGTGGCTCCCGAAGGCTTCCGCGCAGGATATGATGAGCCGTCAGACCTGATTCAGTACTGGGACAAACAGAAGCGCCAGCTCAAGGCACTGCCGATGGAGGTGAAGACCACTGCGCTGGCCGTGCCGCAGCAATATCAGGGCCGTTACACCTGCGAGGACCTCGAGATCAACTGCCTCGGACCGGCTCCCGTGCGGGCTTATATGGCCAAGCCTGTCGGTGCAAAGAAGAAATCATTGCCCATTATCATTCTCTGCAGGGCAGCGGGCGTCGCCGGCGACTGGTGTCGCTGTCAGGTTGGCGAGTGTGTGCGCAATGCCGCCATGGGTGGCGGAGCCCTCAGCCTCGACATCAACGCCCACGGCATGCTCAACGGACAGCCCACGGAGTACTACCATATGCTCGAGAACGGCATGCTGCGCAACTATTTCGACCATAATGCAGCCGACCGCGAGACCTACTATTTCCGTGGCATGTACCTGCGCCTTCTACGCGCCATCGAGTATATGACGCGCCAACCCGAGTGGGATGGCCGGCGCATTATCGTCATCGGCGAGAGTCAGGGCGGCGGGCAGGCCCTCGCGGCCGCAGGGCTTGACAACCGCGTCTCTGCCGTTTGCGTTCACGTGCCGGCCATGCAAGACCTCGGAGGTGCCCGTGCAGGGCGTCGCAGTGGATGGCCGCAACCCATCGAGGGCCACCAGGGCGTCGATGCCAGGATGCTGGATGCCACGCTACCTTACTTCGACGGTGCCCTCCTCATCCGACACTCGCGCGCAGAGATATTCTGCGAGATGGGACTCATTGACACCACCTGTCCCCCTTCCGGCATCTGGGCCTCCCTCAATGGGGCTCCCGGCAAGAAAACCATCCGGTGCGCGCCCTTCCGCACCCACGCCTGGCCGCAGGGCGAGCTCTACAACTACTGGCGTCAACACTACCTGCAACCCCGCATGGATTTCATCAGCAACTATTTGAAATAATTTTCATCCACAATAGATATGAAACGATTAGCACTTCCATTATTCTTAAGCCTCATCTTTCAACTCTCAACAGTCAATGCTCAGAAGTGGGAGCACGTAGGCGACCGCCCTCAGATGGGTTGGAACTCATGGAATAAATTTGCCGGCAACATCAATGAGGAGTTGATACGCGGCATCGCCGACGCTCTCGTCGAGACAGGTATGCGCGATGCAGGTTACGTCTATCTCAACCTCGATGACTGTTGGCATGGCCAACGTGATGCCGATGGCTTCATCCAGGCTGACCCCAAGCGCTTCCCCAGCGGCATAAAGGCGCTGGCCGACTACGTCCACGCTCGAGGTCTTAAGCTGGGTATCTACAGCGACTGCGGCACGGCCACGTGTGCCGGACGTCCCGGCAGCCTCGGCCACGAGTATCAGGATGCCCTTCAGTATGCCCGTTGGGGCGTCGACTACCTGAAGGAGGACTGGTGCAACACCACTAACATCAATGCCCGCGGAGCATATAAACTCATGAGCGATGCCCTCCGCGCTTCCGGCCGTCCGATATTCCTCAGCATGTGTGAGTGGGGCAACAACAAGCCCTGGCTCTGGGCTCGCGACATCGGCCACAGCTGGCGCATCGGACCTGATATCTGGTGTAACTTCGACTCCACACGTGTGCATCCTCAGGGCTTCACCGACATAGGTGTCATGCAGTGCATACGCCTCTGTGAACCGCTTCGCGCCTACGCCGGGCCTGGCCATTGGAACGACCCCGACATGTTGGAAGTAGGGAATGGAATGACCGAGAACGAGGACCGTGCCCATTTCACCATGTGGTGCATGATGGCCTCGCCCCTCATTCTGGGCAATGACTTGCGAGCCATGAGCCCCGCCACCAAGGCCATACTCATGAACGCCGAGATGATAGCCTTGGACCAGGACCCGCTGGGCGTGCAGGGCCTGCGCTACAAGACTGACAAAGGCCTGGAATTCTGGTTCAAACCACTGCAGGGCGGCAGCTGGGCCTTCACCATCCTCAACCCTACCAGGGAAGATGTCTCCTATGGCATCAATTGGCAACAGTTTAATTTCATCGACACCGATGTCAGCATGGCAGGCACACATTTCGACCAGATTGTTTATGCCATACGCAATCTGTGGTCCCACAAGGACGAAGGGCGCACGCTGACAGTAGACAAGCTTTGGCGCACGCTGACCATCCCAGCCCGCGACGTTGTCAGTTTCCGCCTCAACCCCGTCGCACCTAAGGTTCCAACCACTGCACAACAGCTGACGCAGCGTCTGCAGCGACTGCAGCGACGCGGCATCATGTTCGGCCATCAGGACGACCCATTATACGGCCTCGGCTGGAGCTACGAGGAAGGGCGCAGTGATGTCCGCGACCTCACAGGCGACTATCCTGCCGTCATGGGCTTCGAACTGGGCGGCATCGAGGTCGGCGACGAGCGTAACCTCGACAGCGTGCCCTTCCACGTCATGCGCCGCGAGATCCTCAGGCAGTACGCACGCGGAGGTATAATCACCATCTCGTGGCATCCGCGAAACCCGCTGACGGGCGGTACAGCCTGGGTCAACGCTCAGGAACGCGGGCAGAACACGGTGGCTGCCGTGCTGCCAGGCGGAAAGGTGCACGGCGTCTTCCAGGTTTGGATGAAGCGCCTCACAAACTTCCTCGCATCGCTCACCGACGAGCAGGGGCGTGCCATACCTTTCATCTTCCGACCATGGCACGAGAACAGCGGAGCCTGGTTCTGGTGGGGGAGTGGCCTCTGTTCGAGCGACGAGTACAAAGCCCTGTGGAACATGACACAGGACTATGTCCGCGGGGCGCTGCCATGCAATATTCTTTGGAGCTGGAGTCCCAACTACGGTTTCAAGCCAGAAGCCCTCGACACATATCCCGGCCACGACCGCGTAGACATCATCGGTCTCGATGCTTACCAGCAGCGCGATGGCGAGCAGCAGTTTATAACTCAGCTACAGAAAGACCTCAACACCCTCAGCCAGCTCGCCCGCGAGGGCAAACGCATGCTTGCGCTAACCGAGTGCGGCTACCTCAACATACCCGACCCGACATGGTGGACACGCGTACTACTGCCGCAGCTCAAACCTTGGCCCCTGAGCTACTTCCTCGTCTGGCGCAATGCCGACCGCCGACAGTACTTCGCACCAGCGCCCGGAACGCCTGATGCCGATGACTTCAAGACAATGGTCAAGGACAAACGCGTCCTCTTGCTGAAGGATCTCTGAGCAGCCCGTCGTTGGCCTAAAAACTTTCACAAATATAAACCAACCTTTTCCCT
>CAJOLI010000001.1 GCA_905235285.1 uncultured Bacteroidaceae bacterium | reverse complement strand
GCGCGCGCAATATAAAGACTGCTTACCCGCTGTGATACGCTATTTATCCAGATTCGTAAAAAGTCATATATAATCAGACGAAAGCTGGAGAGCATCCGACGCGGGGACCTTACTTCCTCCGTCGGAACAGTTCACCAAGGTTGTTCCAGTCTTTCTTCACCTGTATGCCAATGCCCTGTGTGGTGAGTGCCGTCTTGGTGAAATAGCGGTCGTTGGTCTCGCTGTAGGCTTTCAGGCTGAGGTTGCCAGAGGAGGTGAGCAGCCACTGCACATCGAAGTCGCCAATGAAGTTTGTGTTGGCTATTGGCGTGTCGCGATAGCCGAAGGTACCGTTGATGAGCAGGCGGTTGTTGAGCAGGCGGCCGCTGAGCGAGCCTTCGACATCGACGTTCGTCCATCCCTGGTTGCCTGTGGAGAAGTTGGTGCCGAAGTTCCAGTTTCCGTTGCCGATGGCGTTGGTGAGGAAGTTGTTGAGCTGTCCGGAGAGGGTGGAGGAGAGCAGGCTCTGCACGGCGGCGTTGGTCTGACTCTGGTCGGCGGCGAGGCCGTAGGTGTAGAACCGCCCGATGCCGAGAAGGTAGATGACCTGCAGGTTGCGCTCCTCCTCGGTGGAGATGAGGGCGCGTACCATTTGCTTCTCGTCCTCGTTGACGTTGGGGATGTCGAAGTCGAACGACACCTGCGGGTGCTCGGCTTGGCCTCCGATGTTCATGAGGCAATTGACGCGCACGCTGGAGGCCGAGAAGTTGCTGCCCACGGTGAGGTCGTTGAGCGACACGGAAGGCACTGTGTAGACGGCCTGCAGGTTGAGGTCGCCCTTCATGGGGTTGCCGCCGAAGGTGATGGTGCTGCCTGGCTTGAACTGGAAATCCTTGCGTATGACGTCTTGTAGCGAGAGGCGGTAGGTGCCATGGTCGACGCGGTAGGTGCCATACATCTGGAATTCTCCTTTATTAAAGAAATTCGCGCGTATGTGCCCGTCGCCGAAGAGGGTGATGTAGTCCTCAGAACGCGGGTCCATGAGCAGTCGCATCTGAGCTTCTGGCGTTATGTCGAGGTCGAAATTGATGTGCATGTCGCTCCTTTCCTCCTTTTCGTTGCCGGTCGTGGGCTGTGGCAGGATTGCGGGCCCTACGTCAGTGGAGTCGGTTGGCAGGGCGGAGCCCGTGGGTAACTGTCGTGAGTCTATGAAGCGGATGAAATGGTTCTCTGTAGTGGCCTCTGGCGATGAGGCGTTGTAAGTGAATACGGTGCCTGTTCGTGGACGGCAGCGAATGTCAATGTTGACTTGCCCTGGTTGTCCGGCCAGGCGGACGTCGCCGTCGGCAAAGACGGTCCCGTAGAACGTCTGGTCGCCGAAGTCGTGGAAATCGTAGCCCAGCATCTCGTTGGCCGAGATGTTGAATTCGTAGCTCAGGTTCTTGAAGTGCTTGTAGCGTACTTCGCCGTTTAGCGTACCGTAGTGCTTGCGGTTGTCGGTGCCGTGGAACTTGTCGTAAACGTGTATGTCGTTGAAGCGTATGCCCCCGGGGTGTAGGTGGACGCTGTCGCCTGGGTGTAGGTGGTAGCGAGTGCCGAGGGCATCGATTGTCACGGAGAGTGTGTCGAGCTCCAGTTCGCCCTCGACGTTGAGTTGCTTGAATGGTCCGTAGAGGTGAGCGTAGCCCGAGGCCTGGCCCTGCAGGTCGGTGAATATGAAATCTGTGAAGTCGTTGAGGAAATAGGTGTTGATGCGTCGTGCATTGACACTGAGGTCGATGCCTCGCCCAGGCTCATGTCCGGGTTTTATGATTGCCGTGATGTGGCTTATTTCGCCGTGAGTAGGCTCGTGCACGAGTGCGTCGAGGTCGATTGCGCGGTCGTCCTTGCGGCCAAAGCCGCCGTTGATGTACGCCGTTCCGAGAAGACCTTCGTTGAGCTTGAAATCATCGACGCGCAGGTCTGCGTCCACGGCGATGCTCGTCATTAGGCTGTGGGCCTTGATTTTGCCCGTCGCCTGTCCCTCGAATTCCACGTCGTGGAAGTCGATGAGTCCGAGGACGTACTGCAGATCAATGCCGCGCAGGTCGGCGTAGAGCGTGTCAGCTGCCTGCTTTGATACGCGCCCGTTAACGCGGAGGTGGCGCCCTTGCTGCGTGACCTCGAAGCTGTCGACGTCGAGCACGCCGTCGGCGAAGCTTACAGATGATGGTCTGACGTTCCACGCTGTGTCAGAGACGATGACCTGTGTGGGATGGAAGTCGATGTCGAAGCGGAACTTGCCCTGATCGTCGCTCGAGAAACGTGTCGTCGTGGCCAGCTGCCCGCTCAGTACCGAGAGGTTATGCTCGTCCCACGTCAAGGTTGACTGCAGTTTGTCGTCCTTAGCCGCGGCAGCAACGCTCAGGTCCAGTGGTCCATGCTCCATCATGCGCTGCAGAGTCAGGAATGATGTTATGCTGTCCTCCGCCTGCCGGAAGAGAAGGCTCACGGCGCGCAGGTCTTCCGCACCGTAGGTGACGTGCGGCAGGTCGGCCTGTACCCTCATCTGGCGCTTGCTGCCGTCGATGTCGCCCTCGATGTATCCGGGCTGTGGCAGCACGAGGTCTATGCCTGCAAACTCGCGTAGCGGCTCTGCGTCCCACAGATTGAGGGAGAAGGTCATCTGGTCGCTGTCGTCGGTTGTCGAAGTGGCAGGCTTCGGTATCAGCGAGGGTAGTACAGCGTGTAAGAGGGCTTGTGCCGTAGCCGGCAGGCGCTGGTAGCTGAAGTTGCCGTCGATGTAGGCATCCAGAAAATCGCCACGGGCTATGAGGTGGTGGCCGTAGTCGTCGTTTGTGGCAGCGATGGCGAGCTGGTCAAGGGTGAAGTCGTGGTCGGCAGTCTTCACCCTGACATCGCTGAGCGCTACACGCCCTTGCAACTGGTCGAGGCTTTGCAGTTGCAGTGCCAGCTCGCGTGTCGATGAAAGGTCGACGTCGGCGCCGAAGGCATATTGGTCGTCAGAGAGGCGGAGCAGAGCTTTCACGGCTGTGCGCGAGAGGTCGAACGTGGCGTCGATATTATCGAGGACTGTACCTTTGACGTTTAAGTGCTCGGCTGTGAGATGTCCGTTTGCCGAGCGTGACTTGACGCTTCCCCGGGCGTCTACCTCGAGCGTGAGGTCGTCAACAGGAAGAGTTGACGCATCAGCCAGCAACTCTGACAGACGCAGCTCAGAAGATGTAGCCCGCATCTCAAAGCGGTCTGAATCAATGATCTGACCAGCGGCCTTTAAACTGCCTATAGAAGTTGCTACAGTAGCGTCGATGCTAGCGTGGCTAGGCCTGCCGTTGCCATCGAAGTGTCCCTCAAGGCTGATGTCGCCTAAGTGCGAAAGCGTAGTGGTGAGGTTATCGCTGAGCACGCCACCGGGTTGCGACTTGCTTAGCGCTGCCAATATGGGGCTGTAGAAGTCGTGGGAGAGGCTTAGTTGCCGCACGTCGAGGCTCAGACGGTCGAGTGGGATGGCCGTTGTGCTGTCGGCAGTGTTCAGATGCCCTTCGCCTACAGCCATAAGCGCCAGGCCTTCGGCGTCGGCTGTCAGCTTATGCACTACTACGGAGCTCTCTTCGAGATGGGCAACTGCCGACAAGTTGACAACTTTGTCTATAGCACTCGCCTGCGGAACCAGTGCCGAAAGATCGCTGGGAGTGATGTGGCCGCCAACTTGGACATCGGCCCTTAGGGCATCAATGTCCGTCCATGCAGCGTCGTGGGCTTTCCTGGCATTAGCCTTGATACTCATGCTGGTGCCCGGCAACTGGAGGGACGAGAAGTGAATGGTAACTTCATCTTTTAGTAAATCGGCGCGGCCGGCAAGATTCTCCAAAGTTAAACCACTCCTTGACTCAGTAAAACCTAATTCATTAATATAAAGACGTATAATTTCGTTGGTAAGAGAGTCAATGGAAGCTTTCACGTGCAGGTCGTCAATATGCAGGTGAGCGGCAGAGAAGCGGTCTTCCAAAGGAGCGTAGGTTAGGTCGTGTGAGAGTCGTCCGCGTCGCACTACGATGCTCGATATGGCCAAGTCGAGCGGCGTTGAAGTAGTGTCCTGCGAGGCAAAGCGGTCAATGATGAACTGAAAATTGTAGGGCTCGTCGGGGCTGTCGCGCCGCAGGCGCACGTCGTAGCCGAAGAGCTGCACGTTGTCGATGCGAATGCGTCCGCGTGTGAGCTCCATTACATTCATCTTAGCGCTCAGACGCGTGGCTGCCAAGAGCGTATCTCCGCCTTGGTCGAGAAGGAGAACATCATCGAGCACGAGTCGGCTGAATAGTCCTAAACGCGCTCTGCCAATGCTGACGTCTGTCTTGAGTTGCTCGGAAAGCACGGCAGCAGCTTTCTTCGCCGTCCAGCGCTGACAAGCAGGGGTGGCCGTGAAGACAATGATGCCGAGGTAGAGCACGATGATGATGCTTACCGCGAAGCGGATGATATTTCTTAGCGCTTTGATGGCTCAAATGATGTTTTGTGAGAACAAAAGTAGTCTTTTTTAAAAGTTTCAGCAAAATTCTTCAGTTATTATGCGGCCTATTTTATCTTTTTTTGCTAATTTTGCGCAGTTTTTAGCTAAAACCATTTTTTATTACTTATTTTTATATGGCAAATGTAATCAAGTTACGCAAAGGCCTCGACGTAAACCTGAAGGGCAAGGCGAGCTTGGAAACCATGCAAACGAAAGTCGAGGGTCAGTATGCGCTGGTCCCCGATGATTTCTACGGCATGAAGCCCAAGGTCGTCGTCAAGGAGGGAGATACTGTCAAGGTCGGGGATGCCTTGTTTGTTGACAAGAACCATCCCGAAGTGAAGTTCGTTTCGCCTGTCAGCGGCACCGTGGCGCTCGTCGAGCGTGGTGAACGCCGCAAGGTAATGAGCGTTCGCGTTGATGCCGATGGCAAGCAGACAGCTGCCACCTTCGCGGAGAAAGACCCGCTGAAGTTGCTGCTGGAGAGCGGCCTCTTTGGATTCCTGCGCATGCGCCCTTACGATGTCGTGGCTAACCCCGATGACAAGCCTAAGGCCATCTTCGTCAGCGCATTCAACAGCATGCCGTTGGCTCAGGACTTTGAGTACGTCCTGAAGGGACAGGAGGCGGAGTTTCAGGCTGGCCTCTCGCTACTGAGCAAGATTGCCAAGGTCAACCTCGGCGTCAGCAACAAGCAGACGGCAAAGGCTCTGACGGCTGCCAAGGACTGCACCGTCACTATCTTCGACGGCCCCGCACCCGCAGGCAACGTGGGCGTTCAGATTAACCACATCGACCCCATCAACAAGGGCGAAGTCGTCTGGACAATGGGCGCCGAAGAGGTTATTTTTGTAGGCCGTCTGGCTCTCACAGGCAAGGTCGACCTTACACGCACCATCGCCGTTGCCGGCTCCGAGGTGAAAGTGCCTAAGTACATCAAGGCTGTCGTGGGACAACCACTCGCAGCCATTTTGGCCGGACAGCTCGATGAGCAGAAGAGCCTGCGCATCATCAACGGTAACCCAATGGTGGGCGTGAAGGCTTCGAAGGATGGTTTCCTGGCCGCTCATGCCACGGAAGTCACCGTTATCCCCGAGGGCGACGACGTCTTTGAGATGCTGGGCTGGATTGCACCCCGCTTCAAGGAGTTCAGCACCAACCGCAGCTATTTCAGCTGGCTGCGCCCCAAGAAGACCGAGTACACCCTGGATGCCCGTGTCAAAGGCGGCGAGCGTCACATCATCATGTCGGGTGAATACGACCGCGTGTTCCCTATGGACATCTATGCCGGCTACCTCGTCAAGGCCATCATCGCAGGTGACATCGACCGCCAGGAAGCCCTCGGCATCTACGAGGTGGCTCCTGAGGACTTCGCCATCGCTGAGTTTGTAGACAGTTCAAAACTAGAATTGCAACGTATCGTGCGCGAGGGATTGGATATCCTGCGCAAAGAGAACCTCTAATTTACCATTTAGCCATTTACTATTTACCATTTGGATGTTATGGATAGCAACGAACTTAAAATAAGGTTTAAGGAAATGGCCGTCCGTATAATTAAAATGGTAGATTCAATGCCCCGGAAGATTTCCTCTGATGCCATAGCAAGGCAAATTGTACGTTCTGGTACGTCACCATCTGCCAATTACAGGGCAGCTCTTCTTGCAAAGTCTGATAAAGATTTCCTGAACAAGCTGAAGATGGTTGAAGAGGAATTAGGCGAAACACTCATTGGTTGGAAATTATCATGGTAACAGAGATGGTCAAACCAAGTTGAGTGGAAGCATTGTATAATGAGTGTCAGGAGTTGTTGAGAATCACTGTTAGCACGATAACTGCTATTCGTCGCAAGATAGATCAATAGCTCAGGCATTTTCATGATACGAAATAGTAAATGGTCAATCATTAAGATGTAAATGGTATCAAATGGTAAATGGTAAATTTTTAAATTGTAAATGATAAGATGAATAGTCTAAGAAAATTTTTCGACAAGATAAAGCCGAACTTCGAAGAGGGTGGCAAGCTCCACGCCTTCCGTTCGCTTTATGATGGCTTCGATACGTTCGCCTTCGTGCCCAACACGACGGCAGGACGCGCCGGCACTCACGTGCACGATGCCATCGACAGCAAGCGTATCATGTCGCTCGTTGTCATCGCCCTGGTGCCTGCGTTGCTCTTCGGAATGTACAACGTCGGTTACCAGAACGCGCTCGCTGCCGGACAACTCGAGCAGGCTACTTTCTGGGGGATGTTCTGGTACGGCTTCCTCGCTGTGCTGCCTAAGATCATCGTCAGTTACATCGTAGGCCTCGGCATAGAGTTCACCGTAGCTCAATGGAAGAACGAGGAGATTCACGAAGGATTCCTCGTCTCGGGCATCATCATCCCGATGATTGTGCCTGTGAACACGCCGCTGTGGATGCTCGCCATAGCTACCGCCTTCGCCGTCATCTTCGCCAAGGAAATCTTCGGTGGCACCGGCATGAACATCTTCAACGTAGCGCTTATTACGCGCGCGTTCCTATTTTTCTCCTATCCTTCCAGCATGACAGGTGACGACACCGTATGGGTGGCTCAGAACACCATCTGCGGCCTTGGCTTCAATGTGCCCGACACGTTCTCTGCTGCTACACCTCTTGGTGAGCTGGCTGCCGGCTCGGCCTTAACATCGAGCCTCTGCAATCAGATATGTGGTCTCATCCCTGGTTCCATCGGTGAGACCAGTGTCATCGCCATCGCCATCGGTGCTTGCCTGCTGCTCTGCACAGGTGTGGCTTCGTGGAAGACCATGCTAAGCGTCTTTGTGGGTGGTGCCCTTACAGCAATGCTTTACGATGCCACCCTTGATCCTGGAAACATCGGAGCTCACATCCCCTGGTATCAGCACCTCGTGCTCGGCGGCTTCTGCTTTGGCGCCGTGTTTATGGCTACTGATCCTGTCACCAGCGCTCGTACTGAAGGTGGTAAATGGATTTACGGTTTGCTGATTGGATTCGTGGCCGTGACTGTACGCGTGCTCAACCCCGGTTACCCCGAAGGTATGATGCTCGCTATCCTGCTCATGAACCTGGCAGCTCCCCTCATCGACTACTGCTTCGTCAGCCGCAACATTTCAAAACGTGCAAAACGCGCAATTAAACAGTAACAGATATGGCAAAGAAATTTTTATGCAGCCAATGCGGCCAAACGTTTGAAGCCGCATCAATGCCCGACAAGTGCCCTATCTGCGGCGCTGACACCTCCCACATCAAGGAGGAAAAGCCTAAGGGCATAAACACCAACAGCAATGTTTACACCATCTGCTATGCCGCAGTCTTGGTGGTGCTCGTGGCCTTCCTGCTGGCCTTCGTCAGCAGCGCTCTCAAGCCTGCTCAGGATGCTAACGTAGCTATTGATAAGAAATCCCAGATACTTGCCTCCTTGAATGTTCGCGGCCTGGCTAAGAGCGAGGTCGAAGGCAAGTTTGACGAATTGATTCAAGAGACTTGTGTGCTGACTCCCGACGGTCAGGTCATTGATGGCGCTAACGCCTTCGACGTCCAGACCAAGGAGATTGGCGACAAGTTCCCCGTATACAAGGCAAAGACTGCCGACGGCGCTGAAGCTCTCGTGCTCCCCCTCAAGGGCCGTGGCCTATGGGGTGGCCTTTGGGGCTATGTGGCCGTTACGCCTGACTTGCAGAGCGTGCTCGGTGCTTACTTCGACCATGAGAGCGAGACCGCTGGTCTGGGTGCTCTCATCAAGGAAGCTAAGTTCCAAGTTCATTGGTCGTCCCGTCATGGGGCCTGATGGCAACGTCGCTCTGACCGTTGTCAAGAAGGGTTCCAGTGAAGGCGAGACTCAGGTCGACGGTGTCACCGGTGCTACGCTGACCTCTAAAGGTGTTGGCGAGATGGTGCTCACGGGCATTCAGCAGTATGTCAACGCCCTCGGCGGTGCCAAACCCGCCGGCAACTGCTGCCACAAGGCAGAGAAGTGCTGCGACAAGCCCGACTGCACTTGCGCCGAGAAGAAGCAGTGTGCCTGCAAGGACGGCAGCTGCGGCGACCCCGCCTGCAACTGCGCCAGCGATGCCAAATGCTGCGCCCGTGAGGAATGCCCTTGCGCTGCTTGTGAGAAGGTAGCCCCCTGTGCTAAGGCTGACGGCTGCCCCAAGGCCAATGGCTGCCCCAAGGCTGACGGCTGCGGCGGTTGCCCGAAGAAGGCTGCCGGTCACAAGTGTCAGAGCGGCAACGACTGCTGCAAGAGCGGCGTCTGTGACAAGAGCGGTTCATGCGGCAAGCCTGGCTGCAAGGGTGACAAAGAATGCTGCGGCACAACTAAAAAAAAGTAAATTGTAAATCGTAAAATCGTATATTTACAACTATGAGTCAATTATTTTCCAAAGCAAATATGGAGGCGCTGACTAACCCGCTCAACCTGAACAACCCTATCGTAGTACAGGTCCTCGGCATCTGCTCCGCACTGGCCGTCACCGCTCAGCTTGAGCCAGCAATAGTGATGGGTCTTAGCGTGACCATCATCACCGCCTTCTCAAACTTGATTATCTCGCTCATCCGCAAGTCCATCCCCAACCGAATCCGCATCATTGTTCAGCTGGTCGTGGTGGCTGCCCTGGTGACCATCGTAAGTCAGGTGCTCAAGGCCTTCGCCTACGACGTCAGCGTGCAGCTCTCGGTTTACGTTGGCTTGATTATCACCAACTGTATCCTCATGGGACGACTCGAGGCTTTTGCCATGATGAACAAACCCTGGCCTTCGTTCCTCGACGGCATAGGCAACGGCATCGGTTATGCCATCATCCTTGTCATCGTAGCATTCTTCCGCGAACTGCTCGGCTCCGGCACACTCTTCGGACTGCAAGTCGTTCCTCAGTGGTGCTACGACCACGGTTATGTCAACAACGGTATGATGACCATGCCCGCCATGTCGCTCATCATCGTCGGCTGCGTCATCTGGGCACATCGTGCGTATAATAAAGAACTTCAGTAATTTACCATTTAACCATCTACTATTTAACATTCGTCTCCTTGGGAATATCAACAAGAGCTGAAAACTCTCATAAATATTGTCCTTTTAGATAGTCAGATTGTAATAACAGACGTACAGTCATTTAAATAGTAAATGGAAAATCAATAAATAGTAAATGTAACTATGGAACATCTAATCAGTCTATTTGTCCGCTCCATCTTTGTGGACAATATGATCTTCGCCTTCTTCCTCGGCATGTGCTCGTATCTCGCCGTCTCGAAGAGCGTGAAGACGGCCCTCGGTCTCGGCGTGGCAGTGACCTTCGTGTTGCTCATCACCGTGCCCGTGGACTACCTCTTGCAGCAGTACGTCCTTGGCCCCGACTGCCTCGTTGAGGGTGTGGACCTGAGCTTCCTCTCGTTCATCCTCTTCATCGCCGTTATCGCTGCCATCGTACAGCTCGTAGAGATGATTGTCGAGCGTTTCAGCCCTTCGCTGTATAACGCACTCGGCATCTTCCTGCCACTTATAGCCGTGAACTGCGCCATCATGGGCGCCTCGCTGTTCATGCAGCAGCGCGTCACCATGCCCGACACCAACTCGCAAGCTATTCTGAGCATTTGGGACAGCATAGCATATGCCCTTGGCTCAGGTATCGGTTGGCTGTTGGCCATCACATGCCTCGCTGCCATTCGCGAGAAGATGGCTTACACCAACGTGCCACGCCCACTTCAGGGACTCGGCATCACGTTCATCACCGTTGGTCTCATGGCTATGGCATTCATGTGCTTCTCTGGTCTTAACCTTTAAATAACAAGCAGAACAACAATGAATACAGCATTAATTCTGACAAGCATTGTGGTTTTCCTCGTGATTATTATCGCGTTGGTCATCATTCTGCTTGTAGCAAAGGCTTACCTCTCACCGAGTGGTAATGTCACCATAACAATGAACGGCAAGGACCAGCTGTCCGTGCCTCAGGGTGCTAGCCTTCTCTCCACGCTTGCCGAACAAGGCGTCTACCTGCCCTCAGCCTGTGGCGGTAAAGGCTCTTGTGGCCAGTGCAAATGCCAGGTCACGGACGGTGGAGGCGAGATCCTCGATTCCGAGAAAGGCCATTTCACCCGCAAGGAAATCAAAGACCACTGGCGCCTCGGATGCCAATGCAAGGTCAAGGGCGACCTCGGCATCAAGGTTCCCGAGAGTGTCCTCGGTGTCAAAGAGTGGGAGTGCACAGTCATTGGCAACAAGAATGTCGCCACTTTCATCAAGGAGTACAAGGTCGCACTGCCTCCAGGCGAGCACATGGACTTCGAGCCAGGCTCATACGCACAGATCAGGATTCCTGCGTTCGACTGCATCGACTACGACAAGGACTTCGACAAGAGCCTCATCGGCGACACCTATTTGCCCGCATGGGAGAAGTTCGGACTCTTCCCGCTCAAGTGTAAGAACCCCGAACCCACCATCCGTGCCTACTCCATGGCCAACTATCCCGACGAGGGCGACATTATCACCCTCAACGTACGTATTGCCACACCGCCTTTCAAACCGAAAGATCAAGGTCCCGGCTTCATCGACGTCAATCCTGGTATCGCCTCCAGCTACATCTTCTCGCTGAAACCCGGCGACAAGGTCGTAATGAGCGGCCCTTACGGCGAGTTCCGTCCTCAGTATGGCACTGGTCGCGAGATGATTTGGGTCGGTGGTGGTGCTGGCATGGCTCCCCTGCGTGCTCAGATTATGCACATGCTCAAGGGCCACGGCGTGAAGGACGAGGATCGTAAGCGCCCCATGCACTATTTCTATGGTGCACGCGCCTTGGAGGAAGTTCCCTTCCTCGACGACTTCCTCCAGCTGGATAAGGAGTACGATAACTTCCACTTCCACCTCGCACTCGACCGTCCCGATCCTAAGGCCGACGCAGCTGGCATCAAATATACCCCAGGCTTCGTTGCACCTGTTATGGGCGACACGTACCTTAAGGCTCACGAGAATCCAGAGGACTGCGAGTACTACCTCTGCGGACCACCAATGATGGCCAAGACCGTGCTCGACCTGCTCCATAGCCTTGGGGTCGAAGATGATATGATCCGCTTTGACAACTTTGGAGGTTAGCCAGAGCCATGAAACCCAATAAAAAGCGCCTTACTTCTTTCTTGCAAACCAGCATGGAGAGTGGGGCGCTTTTTCTTCATAAAATAAGACACAGCCTATGAATAACCACAACAAGAAAACAACAAAACCACAGGACACCAAGAGCATCAACCATAGCACTGAGCCTAAGCAGAAATTTGCCAAAGGCAAGTGGTGGATTATCGTTGCTATCGTATTCGCATTGCTTCTAACTGTGGCTTTAATATGGCATTGGATCAGCAGGCCGCCCGCCGCCGATGAGCCGCAGCAAGATGCTGCAGCCTCGGAACTGCTGCGGCAAGATTCGCCACTAGACCTCTTCCTCGACAGTCTTACGGATCAAGAGAAAGACTCGCTCCGCTATTACATGATAGATGAAATTCCGGAATACTAACCACTTATCCTCGTTACACAAAGAAATGAAACACTTCCTCTTAACCATATTCTCTGCATTCATTGTTTTGCAGTCATCAGCCCAAGCGCAGACGACCGACTCGCTGCAGCAGCGTTTCCTTGAGGCTAAAGTCCAAGAAATAGCCGAACGACTTAAGTTCAATGATGAGCAGAAAGCACAGTTCACGCCCATCTATCAACGCTATACAGAAGCCATGATAGCAACTTGGGAGGGATATCAAAGTACCGAGCATCCTTCGACAAGTCAAGAAGCTGCAAATAACATCCGAACAAACTTGCAGTTACAGCAACGCTCTCTTGACATACGCCTCCGCTTTATTGATGAGTTTGCCGCAGTACTCACTCCTCAGCAGATGTCGCGCCTTTTCAGTCTTGATAACATGGTTCAGCGCAAGGTGAATGCTGCCAAGAGACGCACCCACTCACACGCACCGCACCCTGCACGCAAAGCTCCGTCAAACAAACGGCCGGCATGGCAGTCGCAACCACCTGCTGCAAAGCCTGTCAGCAGAATCATAGGCAAGAACAGCCACCAACGCCAGCGCACTTTCAACGCCGTAAGACTACCAAAAGAGCCTCACGTTCATAAGCATGAAGCTGGCAACGCAGAATCAGCTCACAGCCATTGACCACTGCCAACGTATTTTATTTTTCATCGTTCTTCGGCAGTCGTCTCTTCTTCGTCGCAGCCCGCGGCGCGTAAAATCATGGTGGTGGCTCCGATTGTGATAATGGTGCCGTCGTCTATGCGCAGGCGGTCAGAGGAACTGAGGAATGTGTTGGCAGCAAAGGTGCCAGTGCCGTCGGTGCTGGCGTCGCGGAGAGTGTAAACGAACTGTCCCTGCCGGTTGCGCCGCACATTGATGACGCAGTGAGTCGTATCGACGCTGGGGTCAACTGTTTCGATGGGAGTGTTGATCTTTGAACCACGCACATATCTGCCCACAACGTTGTCGCCAAGGTGTAGTGGTAGGGTTTGCTTGTAGTGGAAAACGTTTTCTATGACGAGCAGGTGGCCGCAGTCTGGTTGCTCGTCGACAGGCAAGCCGGCCTCGTTGTCTAGCTTGCCGATGTCTGTCTGTAGGGCTTGGTCGTCAGTGATGCGACGCTCATCCTTACGCGTGTTTAGTAATCTGGACTTTCCGATACGTATGCCAAATTGGCGGTGGCACTCGTTGCACTCGAAGACAAGAGTTTGACCTTCGGTGTATCGTGTCTCATCGAAGGTTATGTAGCTGTCGCATTTTGGGCAACGGATACGTTTCATAGCTTCAGCACCCAGACATCGGCGAATTCAGCGCCCATAGCGCGGAACTCCCGCACTTGGTTGTAAGCCTCGTTCTCTGTGGCTAAGCCGTCTACGATGACGCGTATGGTCTTGCCGCTTTTCATTACGTGAGCGCCACCGATACCCTTTGTTGCCAGCTCAGCGACGTAACGCTCGGCATTCTTCAGACTGACGTTGCTGGCAAAGACCACGGCAAAGTTGTTATCGGCAGCGGGCTCAGCGGCCTGCGGGGTAGTCGTCGTAGCTTCTTGAGTTGTGGCCGGGGCGCTGACGTCGGTCGTGGTCGGCATGACTATGGCGTCGGCGGTAGGCTGCACAGCTTTGTCGTGAGTAATGGATATGGCATCTGAAGGGAAGAGCGAGGCGACCTGGAACTGATGGCGTCGCACGATATTTAAAGGTACGGCAAAGAGCGCCACGGCAAGCAGCACAGCAGCCATTGCCAACGTGTTGCGTATTGCGCGGCGGCTGATGCTGAAAGTGATTAAGTCATGTTTGTGGTTCTCGTGGCTTAAAGCCCTGCGATGACCCTTGGCGGTAGGCTTGCGCTCTGCCAGTCGTGGCATCCTGAAGGCATCGAGTCCATAGTGGGCTGGCGTAATGGCTCCTGCCTGGCACGCAGAGAACTGAATGTCGCCATCTTCGTCTTGCGAGAAGATGCCTAGTGAGCCGAAATCTACTTGCCCCTCGGCCAGCAACTGACCGCGCAGCTGATGCACCATCGTCTGAATGGCTCGTTTGCCTTCGCTCTCGCCAAAGTTGTACAATCGGCAGAGGTGGTTGAGCAGAAGGTCGTCGCCGATAGTAAGATCCGGGTTGAAGCGTACGAGGCGAACGGGAGGGAAGAAAAGGGCTTCCGCTTCGACATAACGCGCTTCGGCTTCGTGAGCTACGAAACCACCGAAATGAGGCACTACGACGCAGTCGTGGCTCAGAAGTAAATGTTCAATATGTTGGTAAAGTGTTATCATCGCTACAAAGTTACTTTATTATTCTTAATGAGCAATAACTTTAGCCGGAAAAATAACGAAGAAAAGTGTTTTATGCCGAAAAAATGAAATTATTTTCAGGAAATGTTTGGCCGGTACAGAATAATGTTGTACTTTTGTGCCGCAATTAAGAAAAGCACTCTTATTGCACACCGTTTTCGGAAGTTTGGGTGAGTGGCTGAAACCACCAGTTTGCTAAACTGACGTACGGGTTACCGTACCGGGGGTTCGAATCCCCCAGCTTCCGCTCTCAGGTACGGAAAAGGCTCCTCGCGCAGAGGAGCCTTTTTGTTAGCTCCAATTCTTAATCGCCCTTTCCTCTAACCTAAGAAGAACGAAACGAGGATTAGTTGTATAATCAGGATAGCAGGGATGCCGTAGCGGAATTTGTTGTGGAAAGTCTTGTGGTGAAAAGTCCTCATGCCAATCCATGCTCCTATGCTACCGCCTATGACAGCCAGCGTGATGAGCGACGATTCAGATATACGCCATCTGTTGTTCTGAGCTTCCCATTTATCGATACCGTAAACGATGAAAGTTATGACGTTGATGACGATGAGGTAGATCGCGGCTGTGAAATAGATATTACTGTCGGGGTTCATTTTCAGGTATGTTTATTGAGTCTTCGTCGATGATGTAGAAACCGGCTTCTGAGGGGTGGTCGAGCACGAGACTGCGCGGGTCTTCCTTTGTCAGGAGCCACGTCATCCAGATGTCACCTGCTGCTGCGGCAATGAAGAAAATGCCCCATACGAGTAGTGGCAGGCTACCAACGCATAGGCCAGCAATAGCGGGGATAATGCCCAGTACGATGCACGGCATCATGGCCCCTGAAATATAAGCCCGCATGTGAAGAGGCTCGTTGCAATGGCAGTAGGGAGTCAACATTTTCCATATTACGCCAAAACTTATGCTGCGCCATCCGCTTTTGGCAAAGCAGGCCCATGTGATGCCGTGGATGAGTTCGTGAACAACGATGCCTACGAACATGAGCACAAGTGCTATTTCCCATTCTGGCAAACCACCCACAAGCTGGTCGAAGGGTTTGCGTCCATGCCATATTAAGAAGAATGGCACCAACAGAGCTATTGCAGTTGCGGCCATTATAGCTATTGAGAATAAGTTGGCCTTTGCGAGGTCAATTGCTACTTTACGACCTTTTGTTTCCATATAATTAATTGAGCTTTCAGAATATTAAAATGTTATGTCTGTGCCTTTGAGCAATGGCGAACGGAAGTGAATTACGGCTCGGCCGTCAGCATTAGCTGTTTCCCGAACGGGCCATTGATTGCTCTGCGCCGTCTTGACGACGTAGGCGATGAGTCTTCCTGCCTTTGCCCTCCGTGAAGGCACATTCTTGTCCGAGGTGTCGCGAGCGTCGCCGTTTTCAAGTCCGAGCAAGCGCACCGGACCTTCGGTGTAGCAGCTGATACTGTTGTCTGCCAGGCTCACGAGTATACCATCTTCATCGACTATTTCTATTTCTACGATAGCCACTTCTCCTACAGCTGCAAGTTGTTTCTTGTCAGACGTAGCTCGAAGAACAACTGGATGCCCGCTCGTCACTATTTCGGCAACGGCTTTGTTGTCAGCCTCGCAGCTTAAGGTGCCTGGCTCATAAGTCACGTCCCAATATAGAATGTCAGTCTGTGGGTCACGTTTAGTTTCTCCGCCAACTGGCTTGCCATTGAGGTATAGAGTAGCATTAGCGGCATTTGTGTAGCATACGACACGAACGTTCTGACCTTCATCGTAGTTCCATAGTGCAGGAGCATACGACGAGACGACATTGGCATTCCGTCCGCCACGTCCGCCTCGGCGACCTTGCGACAGCTGTTGGTAGGTGCCGAGATAACATACGGCCGTCTCGCTCCACAGTGCCGCGCGATAGTGGCCTTGAGGCTTCACGTGTCCGGCCATGTCAATGAGTCCGGCCTCGGAGCCGCGTGCAGGCCACGCTCCGCTCTCGCCAAGGTAGTCAATGCCTGTCCAGAGAAACTGCCCGAAAATGTGTTCGTTGTCGCGAACGGCCTTCCAGGCCAGCAGGTCATGGCGGTTCTCAGAACCGTAGATGACGCGGTTGGGGTAGCGCTGGTGGTCCTCGGCATAGCGGCTTTCGGTGTAGTTGTAGCCTACGACGTCAACTGCCTCGGGATAAGCCGTCTCATTGCTCATGACGACGCCGGCAAGGGCTCCTGTAACCGCCCTTGAGTTGTCAATCGAGCGAACGACATTAGCCAGGCGTTGCGCAATGAGTCCAATGCGCTCTGCATTAGGCTGGCCGGGCTTATAGCCGCCATACATAGGCTGAGTGAAACCAGCCGTACCGCCGTCGAGGATAGGATGTGTGTATGGGTCGTTGGGGTAGTCTACTTCATTGCCGATACTCCAGAGAAAGATGCAGGGATGGCAGCGGTTGCGCCTCACCATATCTGCAACGTCGCGCTCAATCCATTCTTCGAAATAGTCGAACGATCCTTCGAATCCGGGGGTGCCTTGGTTCCAGCCTTTCAGCCACTTGCGCTTGGGAAATTCCCACTCGTCGCTGGCTTCGTCCATCACGAGAAGTCCCAAGCTGTCGCAGAGGGCATAGACGGCTGTCGCATGAGGGTTGTGGCTCATGCGGATGGCATTTGTTCCTAAACTCTTAAGTGTCTGCAAACGGTTGCGCCACACCTCTGCAGGCACGGCCGTGCCGAGCACTCCGGCATCGTCGTGGACACAGACGCCTTTCACTTTCATCCATTCGCCGTTGAGGGCGAAACCGCGGTCGGGCGAGAAGGCGAATGTGCGCAGACCTAAAGTAATCTCGCTGAGGTCGGTTTCGCTACCATTGACGTAAAGACGAGCCCTAATTTTATAAAGATAAGGGTTGTCGAGGGTCCAGGGGTGAGGGTCATTGACGACGAGCGAGTGTGTCAGACCACCTCTGTGCTTGGCTACGACATTTCCGTCAGCATCGAGAATCTCGACCTGCGTCGTGGCATTATTTGCATTGGCATCGTTAAGTTCTAAGTTAACCTCTACGTTGGCTTTCTTCTTGTTCATCGACTTCACGTTCCATGTCGTGCCCCATGGCGCGAAATGAGTCTTGGCTGCACGTATTAGCCACGCCGGGCGGTTGATGCCCGAACCTGTATACCATCGTGCATCGTTCTCGCGAGAGTGATCAACGCGCACACTAATAACATTATCGCGGCTTAGGGCGGAACCATCAGCTAAGGTGTTTGCCGGATTCAGGTAAGGCGTCAGTTCGTATAGCTGCGGGGCATAGCCGCTCGGGCGATAGCCTAACTCGTGTCCGTTGACGAAGACAGTAGCACGATTGTATATACCTTCGAAATATACGTACGTGCGCTCGGCAGCCGAGACATCAAACCTGCAGCGGTACCAGCCAATGCCGCCATGAAGATAGCCTTGGCACGAACCGGCATCTGGAGACATAGGCAACTTGCAGCTCCAGTCATGAGGTATGTTTACACGTTGCCATCGGCTGTCATCGAAGCTCGGCTGAACGGCAGCGGAGTCATCGGCAAGCAGAAAGCGCCAGCCGTCGTTGAGGGGCTCTGCTGTGCCAAACGCTGTCGGAGAGATTAGTTGTGCATAGGCAGAGGAGATACCGGCAGCAAAAGTCAGGGCCATGAATGCCGAGCGAAGGAAGGTGGAGACGTGTTTCATAATTGTGATGTGGAAAGGAGGCCGCAGGCGAACAGGCGGGCTCGGTTATGTGAGAGTCAAGGAACAGCATCAGGTTCGCAGGTGGAGTGAGTCAAGGTGCAGCTTCAGGCACGTTAAGAGAGAGAGTCAGAGCGTAGCGAGGTATTTCTCTGCTTCTATGGCTGCTTTGGCGCCGGAGGCTGCTGCTACAACCGCTTGACGATAGTGAGGGTCTGCAACGTCGCCGGCGGCATAATACACTCCGGGGATACCTGTCCTTGGCGATGCACCTTCAGTGATGATATACCCCGTTTCGTCGGTCTTGACCCACGGCAGGAAGATGCCTGAATTGGGCTTGTGACCTATGGCAAGGAAGAAACCGTCGATAGGCAGGTCGAAACAGCGCTCGTCAGCTTCGCCCTTGCGAAATACAAGGTGCGCGCCTTCGACTCCGTCATTGCCATAAAGACCAAGTGTGTTGTGCTCGAAAAGAACTTCTATCTTGGGGTTATTAAGCACACGCTCCTGCATGATTTGCGAAGCGCGGAGGTAAGGCTTGCGCACTATGAGATAAACCTTCTCGGCCAAGCCAGCGAGATACGATGCTTCCTCGCAGGCAGTATCACCGCCGCCCACTACTGCCACGCGTTTCTTGCGATAGAAGAATCCGTCACAGGTGGCGCAGGCTGATACGCCTTGGCCGCGATATTTCTCCTCATCAGCCAGACCGAGGTATTTTGCTGAAGCGCCGGTGGCAATGATAAGGCTGTCGCACGTCACTTCACTGGCATCATCGAACCATATATGGTAAGGTGCGGCGCTGAGGTCGGTGCGTACAGCCATGGCTTCGCGTATGTCGGCGCCGAAGCGGAGTGCCTGTTGGCGCATACTGTCCATGAGTTCGTTGGCATCGATGCCTTCTGCGAAGCCAGGGAAGTTCTCAACTTCGGTCGTCGTAGTGAGCTGGCCACCAGGCTGAAGACCTTCGTATATGACAGGTGTGAGGCCTGAGCGGCCTGCATAGATGGCAGCTGTATAACCTGCAGGGCCGCTGCCGAGAATAAGGAGTTTTATATGTTCCATTTGCGAAAGACGAATTATGAATTACGAATGATGAATGTCAGCGCAAGTCAATGACTTCGACGTTGGGGTAGTCTTTCTGTGGAAACGTGAAGTCAGAGGTCGGCAGATCGAGCCCCGACATAAACGAGAGCACAGAGAGTCGCATCCAGTTTCCGTCATGCTTGGCGCGGAAGCAGAGTGGGGTATAGGTACCCTGTTCTACATCGACATAGATATCTGAGTAGTACGCATTTTTGTTCTTGGCAATCAAATGTACGACAAACGATTTGTGACCGCGGAGCGAAGACTTATTCATCGTGCACTTGTAGCCTTTCTTATAAATATTGATGAGCGTGGCGGGATTGAGCTGGGCCTGCTCAGCCTCGCTGGGCGTCGTCACGTTAACTTCGTCGCCCCCGTTCATCATCGACCACTGTGTCTGGCCGTCGTACCAAGTTGTCATTTCGTTTGTCTTGACTTGATAAGCACGGCCTCGCAACAGCAACGTGCCTGAAGCTTCGCCCTCTGCGGTGTTACCGTTGAACTGCGTAGCTTTGAATTTTGCCTTTATGCCTCCGGGGGCCGACAGGCGTGCGGCCGTAGCGTCAAGAACCTCGCGGGCGCTTTGGGCCGACATGCTTGCCGACGAGAAGGCAACAACGATAATTAGAATTAATCTATTTAACATTTTCTTTAATCTGTAGGTATTAATCAGGTGATTAATAAGGATTTCTTATTTGCAGAGCCAACTATCTCAATACATGTTGACAATAGCTTCATAGAGCTCCTGCTTACCACTGGTCTGCTTGGGCTCGCCGACCTTCTTGCCGTACTCGTAAGCTTCTTCAAATGTCATCTTACCCTCCTCAAAGCGTTTGCCTTCGCCAGCGTCGAAGCTGGCGTAGCGCTCCTTGATCATAGCGCAGATGGGTGAGTTCTCGATAATGTCGGCAGCGCTGAGCAGAGCGTGAGCCATGGCATCCATGGCTGCGATGTGTGCGATGAAGATATCCTCGAGGTCAGTGGAGTTGCGTCGTGTCTTGGCGTCGAAGTTTGTACCGCCGTCAATGAATCCGCCGTTGCGGATGATCTGCATCATAGCTTGCGTCAACTCATAGTGGTCTATTGGGAACTGGTCGGTGTCCCAGCCGTTTTGGTAGTCGCCACGGTTGGCATCAATGCTGCCGAGCATGCCGGCATCGACAGCACAGGCGAGCTCGTGCTCGAAGGTGTGACCGGCGAGGGTCGCATGATTTACCTCGATGTTGACCTTGAAGTCCTTGTCCAGACCATGGGCACGCAGGAAACCGATGACGGTCTCGGTGTCGACATCATACTGGTGCTTCGTCGGTTCCATGGGCTTGGGCTCGATAAGGAAAGTGCCCTTGAAACCCTTGGCGCGAGCGTAGTCACGAGCCATGGTTAGCATCGTTGCCATATGCTCCTTCTCACGCTTCATATCGGTGTTGAGCAGGCTCATGTAGCCTTCGCGACCGCCCCAGAAGACGTAGCTTGTGCCGCCCAGCTCAATGGTGGCATCGATTGCGTTTTTGATTTGTACGATGGCGCGTGCCACGACATCGAAGTCTGGGTTGGTGCTGGCTCCATTCATGTAGCGCTTGTGGCCGAATACATTGGCTGTGCCCCAGAGGAGCTTGATGCCTGTCTCTGCCTGCTTCTGCTTCAAGTAAGATACAGCTTCTTTCAGGTTCTTCTCGTAGGTCTCTACGTCGGCAGCCTCGGCAACGAGGTCTACGTCGTGGAAACAATAGTATTCGATTCCGAGTTTTTGCATAATTTCGAAACCCGCATCTGCACGGTCTTTTGCGGCCTGAACAGGGTCTGCGGCAACATTCCAGGGGAAGGTCTTGGTGCCGGGGCCAAACTGGTCGGAACCTTCAGCACAAAGAGTATGCCACCAGGCCATGGCGAATTTAAACCATTCGCTCATCTTCTTGCCCATGACGACGCGGTCGCGGTCGTAGTAACGGTAAGCCAGGGGATTTTTGCTCGCTACGCCTTCGAATTTGATGGCGGGAATTTCAGGAAAATACTGTTTCATAGTTTCAAGACCCACTTCCAAAAGAGCCTCGCCACGGGCTCCTACATCCATTATAGACTCGCTTGGCTTGGAAAGTGGCGCGAGGGAGGCTTGGAAGTTTATAGGGTCATTCTTTTAAAGGATTATACTTATTTGTTAACTATTCTTTTTGTTTTATCACTATTTACTACCTGTTCATGTTGGTTAATAACTCCTTCTGTGGGTGAATGTTTCTTATGGCACAAGGACTTTCCACCGTTCGAAGGCTTCGCGGTAGGCTGCTTCGTTCTTAGTGTCTGGCTCTATGACCTGCACTTTCTTGAGAGTGGCGAAAGCCTCGCTGTGGTCGGCATAGATGCCTGCTCCGATGCCTGCTCCGCGTGCGGCTCCTACGCTGCCGTCGGTGTCGCAGAGCTCTATGGTAGCGCCTGTTACGCCTGCCAAAGTGCTGCGGAAAATGGGGCTTAGAAACATATTTGCCTTGCCGGCTCGTATGGTCTGAAGGTTCATGCCCATTGCTTTCATGATTTCCATGCCGTAGGCGAAGCTGAAGACTATTCCCTCTTGTGCTGCGCGTAGCAGATGAGCCTTGGTATGGCGGTTGAAGTTGATGCCGTGGATATTGGCGCCTGTCTCGCGGTCGCAGAGGACGCGTTCGGCACCGTTGCCGAAGGGTAGAATCGAGAGGCAGTCGGCTCCTATGGGGGCCTGAGCTGCCAGTTCGTTCATCTCGGGATAAGAGAGCTCAGGGGCTACCGTGCGCCGCATCCATGAGTTGAGGATGCCAGTACCATTGATGCAGAGTAGCACGCCCAGACGAGGGTCTGTGGCGTTGTGGTTTACGTGTGCAAAAGCGTTTACGCGGCTTTGCGGGTCGTAGGCGACACTGCCTATTACGCCATAGACGACGCCAGAGGTACCGGCCGTAGTAGCAGCTTCGCCCGGTTCGAAGACATTGAGCGAGAGAGCATTGTTAGGTTGGTCACCAGCTCGGTAGGTGATGGGGGTGCCTATCTGAAGGCCCAGCTCGGCAGCGGCGCTGGCCGACACCTCTCCTTGCAGTCCAAATGTTGGGACGATATCAGCAATCATGTTCGCCGGTATGCCGTAGTAGTCGAGCAGGAACTGAGCGGGCTGATTATCGACGAAGTCCCACATCATGCCTTCTGACAGGCCGCTGACCGTAGTAGCTGGCGTACCAGAGAGCCGCAGTGCGATGTAGTCGCCAGGCAACATCACCTTATATATATTATTAAATATGTCTGGCTCATTCTGTCGGACCCACGCCAGCTTTGATGCTGTGAAATTACCTGGAGAGTTCAGCAGGTGGCTTAGGCACTGCTCGCTGCCCAAATCGCTAAAAGCTTTCTGCCCGAAAGGCACGGCGCGCGAGTCGCACCAGATTATGGCATCACGAAGTGGGCGTAGGTTCTTGTCAACGCAGACCAGTCCATGCATCTGATAGCTGATACCGATGGCTTTCACGTCGGCTTTCGCAACAAGGCTTTGCTCGAAGATGTCTTCCGTTGCTGCTTTAAGGTATCTCCACCAGTCATCGGGAGCTTGTTCGGCCCAGCCGATTTGTCTGGCTTTTATGGGAGCTTCATTTTTAGGATAAGAAGCCGAGGCGATACAGGCGCCGCTCTGCACTTCCACAAGCGATGCTTTTACGCTTGACGAGCCGATGTCATATCCAAGTAGGTACATATTGCTTTTCGTTTATGGATTCTCTGTAGACAGGGGCAAAGTTAAGGAAAAAGTTTATTGTGCGCGCATGATTTCATTTATTAAATGTTAAATGAGACGAATAAATAGGTTTCTGAAACATTTCAGGAGGTTTATCATGGTACAAATCTTTTCCAAATAGAGGGAGCAATGTTTCTTCACTGTTACGATAAGCGGTGAAACAAATGTCAAAAAAGTCTGTCAGTGCGCAACAACCAACAGACTGTTTAGGGTTAAAGTATTTCCTTTAGCTGAAGCAACAATGTTACTTCGTAGTCAACTTCAACATTTGTGGGGAAGGCAGGAAAGCGATTGAAATAGGCGGCGTGAAGTCCAGCCCTCTGCGCCCCGAGGATGTCGGTTTGTAGGTTGTCACCAATCATAAGTGTTGTCGTTGGGTCAGCTCCTGAGATGCGCAGTGCATATTCAAAGTATTCAGGTGCTGGTTTGTTGTAGCCGGCATCTTCGCTAAGGATAACAGTGTCGAAGTATTCATAGAGCCCACAGGCACGTAGCTTCCGATACTGTACTTCATGGAAGCCGTTGCTGCACATGTGCATCCTGTAGCCCCGCTGGCGCAGGTAGTCCATCAGTTCGCGAGCGCCTTCGACGAGTCCAGGCTTGTCGGCACATAGTTCAAGGAAGCGGTCGCCGACGTTGCGGCAGAATTGCTCTGTAGGTTGAAGTCCATGGCCGAAGCTCAAAGGTTTGCGGAAGCGCTCAACGATAAGGAAATCTCGCGTCACCTCGCCTTTGGAATATTGACGCCAAAGCTCGATGTTTGCTTTCCAGTATTCGTCGTAGAACAGTTGAGGGTTTGCGAACCAGCGGCCGAAGTCCTGCTGCTCAAACAGTTCCTCCAGGGCAATTTGCGCATTACCATGGGTGTCATAAAGGGTATCGTCGAAATCTATAAAAAGGTCGGTGAACATAGAGCTTTCAGCTTTCAACTTTCACAAATTCATAAGCTCCGGCGTCGGGCTGCTCGTCTGCGAAGCGGCTATGGCCACGGAGGTCGTTTGGCAGGCTGTCGCGAGAGGTCATCTTGGCGGTACCTCGAATGGGCGATTCCTCGAGCGGCGTGAAGTCATAGAGAAAAGCGCGCCGGTCTATGGTTGTGAAGTTCTTCTCGTGGTTGAATTCGGCTTCGGGGTCATCGTAGACGCAATTGATGAAACGATCGGCGTAGTCGCCCTCGGTGGGAATCTCCGTGGCAAGGAAACAGTGGTCGAAGAGGAAGGCGTCGGCCACCGTGCCTATGGCTGCCGCCTCGTCAGACGAGAGCTCTGAGGTGTCTATCCACAACCCCATGACGACATCCTCTGCATATCCCGTGATGACGCAGCTCTCGAAGGTGGCAGCAGTGAGCGGATGATATACTCCTTGGTCGACGTTTGCTATGTTGAGGGCATCTCCGAATCCACTGAACTGAGCCAGCGTGCAATGTGTGAAGGCGTAAGAGCCACCGAGCAATCTGACGCAGTGGCCTGAGGTGTTGGAGATCTCGCTGTTGCTGACAACGCAGTGAGCATCCGTGATATGGAGTCCATCGCCTCCGAAGTTGTGGATGCGGCAGTCGACGAGCGTCAGTTTTAGGTCATCAAGACCTGTGCTGTCGCAAATGATTCCGTAGTTACCGCCATGGATGTCAGTCCCTTGCAGCTGGTTGCCGAAGCTCTCTGCTGTGAAACGCAAGCCTTCCCATCGCGAGGGCAGGCGGTCATAGGGCAGGTAGTCGAAGATGTGGTCGGTGCGGTCGGTGCGAAAGACGACAGGGCGTTCAATCGTCCCTCTGGCTATTAAGCGGCCGCGTACCGTCAGTCCCGATTCTTGATGAAAGAGCAGTTGAGTACCAGCTTCAAGTGTCAGTGTTACATCAGGAGCAACGATGAGGCTGTCGTAGATAACGATGGGCCGTTGCGGCGTAAAGGTTGTGTCAGCCTGAATCGTTACGCCACGCATGAAGAATGCGTTCAGTGCTGTAGCGATGAGTGGCACTCGTTGTTCCATTCCGTTTTCGAGACGGAAGAGCAGGGCGTCTTCAAACTTATTGGCAACATCAGAATTTGATTCTGGCAGCGTCACTTCGGCTCGCACGATGATACTGTCGCGCCGCCGTACCTCGAAATCAGTGGCACGCCGTGCCTTGGTAGCTGTGAGGTCCTGCCCGTCGATGTTAACGCGGAAGTGGCTTTTGCTGCCGTTTTCGAGCCACACCTCACTGATTCGCAGCCCTTTGTCGGCTCGGTTGTAGACGGCCAGCGTCTTGGTTGCCGACGGAATAGTTGAGATAAGTGTATCAAAGACTATACTGTCAGTGCTGAAAGTCAATGTTGAAGAGCGGTCGGTTGTAAACGAGTCATAGTCGTCACATGACCAGAGTGTGAAGAGTGAAAGGTGAAGGATGCAAAGCAAGAAGCCCCCGAGACTTCTTCTCAAGAATCTTTCCCGATAGATGTTAACATTCATATTATGGCTCCTGTAGTCCTTCATTACTCTGCTTTCTTCACTTTTCACTTTCATTTCTCATTATAAACATTCTCAAGAATGGCCAGTAGGTGACGCCAGACCATATCTACGGTGGGGATGAGCAGTCGCTCGTCTGGAGAGTGAACTCCGCGCAATGTTGGTCCGAAGCTGACCATATCCAGCCCGGGATATTTCTCTGAAAAGAGTCCACATTCTAGTCCAGCATGTATGCCTCTTACGATCGGCTCCTTGCCAAAGAGCTTGACGTATTGCTCGCGGGTGATGCGTAGCAGCTCGCTGCTTGGGTTCATCTTCCAGCCAGGGTAACCCTCGCCAATCTCCACCTCTGCTCCTGCCAGTTCGAAGGCTGCTGCTACGGTGTGCGCCATGTTGAGGCGATTAGAGAGCAACGAGCTGCGTTGGCTGGAGTTTACGAAGATAGTGCCTGGCTCTGTCTGGCGTATGCTGGCCAAATTACTGCTCGTCTCTACGAGAGCTATCTCCTGGCTCATGGCATAAACGCCGTTGTCTACGGCCTGCAGGGCGAGTATGAGCTTGTGGCTGACATCCTCAGGGAGTACGGTGGGCGTGGCGTCAGCCGATTCAAGCAAAAATTCCATCGAGGGCTCAGTGGCATAAAACTCTTCCTGCACATCGGCGGCGTAGATGTTCCATTGCGCGCGCGCCTGTTCCTTATATTTATTAGGTATGGCAACGAGGCACGAGGCTTCACGTGGAATCGCATTATGCAGGCCGCCGGCTTGAATGTCGGCCAGTCGCAGGTCCCAGGCTTTCATGCCATCGTAGAGGAAGCGGACGAGCAGTTTATTTGCATTAGCCCGTTTCTTGTCGATGTCATCACCGCTGTGACCGCCCGTTAAGCCCTTGATTGTCAATTGCAGGAAGAACATACCTTCGGGTGTTGCTTCAGGTGCGAAGCGGAAGGTTGCTGTAGTGCGGCAGCCTCCGGCACAGCTCACGAACATCTCTCCCTCATCCTCCGAATCCAAGTTAATGAGCATGGAACCTGTCATGAACCCTGGTTGCATGCCTTCAGCTCCCGTGAGTCCTGTCTCCTCGTCGCGGGTGAACACGCACTCCAGAGGTCCGTGGCGCAGGCTGTTGTCGGCCAAGATAGCCATCTCCATGGCGCAGCCGATGCCGTCGTCGGCTCCAAGTGTAGTGCCTCGTGCCCGCATCCATTCGCCATCAATGTATGTCTGAATGGCATCGTGCGTGAAGTCGAAATCCACATCGGCATTCTTCTCGCAGACCATATCCATGTGACTTTGAAGAATTACCGTAGGACGATCCTCCATGCCTGGGCTTGCGGGTTTGCGGATGAGTACATTGCCCGTCTCGTCAACAACGGTGTCTAAGCCCAGTTCGCGGCCGAAGTCAGCGAGGAATTCTATCATGCGTTCCTCGTGCTTTGAAGGACGTGGAATGGCATTAATGCGCGCAAACATCTCGAAGACGTTTGTCGGTTGAAGTGTTGAGATTTCCATTTTAGTGATAAGTATAATATAAATGAGTGTTAATTTTAGGTAAAAGTATACTCAAATGCTATGTCTAAAGATTTTTTGCTATATCTTTGCAGAGCTTTAACGGAGACAAAAGTACAAAAAAGTGCAGTCCGTGCCAAATAATTCTGATAAATAAACGAAATTGATGGTTAAATTATTGCTGCTAACCCTCGCTTTTGTTGCCGTGGCGGTTCTCGGCTTGGCAGTCAGGCTTCTCTTGAAGGGAGATGCAAGTGGTCCGATGACCCACATCGGAGCGTCGAAAGCGATGCGCGACCGCGGTATTCACTGCGTCGAGAGCATGGATGCCTTAGAGCGCCATCGCCAGGCCACGAAGCCTCATGCAGCAGAGAATGGGCACAGATAACCACAAATTGAATAATCGACTAATTTCAAATAAATGAAGAAACTTACTATCGTAGCTCTCGGCGCTCTGCTTACGCTGACAGCTTGTAACCAGCAACCGAATGCTGCCTCAGAGGTGGCTGCCACCTCAGAAGTGGAAGGATCAGGTCTAAAATTGGCTTATGTACAGGTCGACAGCCTTATGAGCCAGTATCAGTTCTGCAAGGATTACACCTTATTGCTCAACCAGAAAGGCGAGAACGCCGCCAATACGTTGCAGCAGAAACAACGCACCCTGCAGCAGCATGCAGCAGCACTGCAGAAGAAGTACGAGAGCAACGGCTTCAACACCCGCGACGAGTTGGAGCGTGCCCAGAACCAGCTCAACAAGGAGCAGCAAGACCTCGCAGAGCTCGACCAGCGTCTGACCAATGAGCTGGCCATGGAAAATGCCAAACTCAACGAGGAGCTGCGCGACTCCATTCAGGCCTTCCTCAAAACCTACAACAAGTCCAAGAAGTTCGATTATATCCTTGCGCGTCAAGGCGACAATATCCTCTTTGCCAATCCTAAGTTCGACATCACTAAAGAGGTCGTTGCCGGCCTGAACAAGCGCTACAAGGCAAAGCCCGAAGTGAAGAAAGCAACGAAGGACGAGGTAAAGAAATAAGTGGTATGAAGTATTGCGAAGCTTCGTTCCATCTCTCCCCCTACAGCGAGGCGGCTGGCGATGTGCTGGCCGCCTTGTTGGCTGATATCGGGTTTGATACGTTTTTGGCAACGCCCGATGGACTTAAGGCATACGTACAGACTGAGCTCCTCGACGAGACCGCAGTAGCGTCGCTTGCCGAGAACTTTCCCGTACCCGACACTGGCATCAGCTATACCATAGCAGCGGCTCCAGACGAAAACTGGAATACCGCGTGGGAGCAAGACCACCGCTTCGAGCCCATCGACCTGCCGGGAGGGCGGCGTCTGACGGTGGTCCCGCGTCAAGCGTTCGGCAGCGGCGAGCATGCCACAACGCGGATGATGATCAAGCTGCTCTGCAGCCTCGACCTCAACTCTGCCACTGTCATCGACGCAGGCTGCGGAACGGGCATCCTCGGCTTTGCTGCAATGCTCATGGGCTCCTCGCATCTCGTGGCTTACGACATCGACGAATGGAGCGTTGCTAACGCTCGCGACAACCTTCTCCTCAACGATATTGCCTCGGCATGCGTTGAGATTCGCCTGGGAGACAGCTCCGTGCTCACGCCTGCTGACACGTGCGACGTGCTCGTGGCCAACATCAATCGTAATATCCTCTTAGCCGACCTGCCCACGTTCGTCGCCCACGTACGCTCTGGCGGCCACGTCCTGCTCTCCGGTTTCTACGAAGCTGACATACATTTGCTGTATGAGAAGGCCAACGGTCAAGGCCTTGTGCTCGCTGGCAGCGAAGCCGATGGCGACTGGCGGGCCCTACTTTTTCAAAAATATTGAAGTTATGAACGTTTTCGCTAAGCCAGATGAGCAGAATGATGCTCGCATCAATTCTGCCATGGCAAGAAAAGGTCGAATGAAATTCAACGAATTCGAACAACGCATTGATGCCGACCGACGTGTGCTGGAGCTCCTGGCGCAAACCTTCCCCAACATCACCGCCGCCAGTACCGAGATTATCAATCTCGAGTCTATCCTCAACCTGCCTAAAGGCACAGAACACTTCATGGCTGATATTCACGGCGAGTATGAAGCGTTTCTTCACATCATAAAGAATGCCTCAGGACGAATCAAACGCAAGGCCAAGGAACTATTTGGTGAGAGCCTGAGCGACGATGAGCTGCGCGAGTTATGCACCATAATTTATTATCCGGAACAGAAACTCGAGATTATCCGCAACGAACTCGAGCGCGATGCCACAGACGCCAGTGGCGACGATATATCCGACAGCCTCTCTGCGTTCTACACTATTACGCTGAGCCGGCTGATCAGCGTCTGCCGCGTTGTATCATCAAAATATACACGTTCGAAGGTGCGTAAGGCTCTCCCGCCTGAGTTTGCCTATATCATAGAGGAGTTGCTCCACGAGTCTACATCCGATAACGACAAGCACGCTTACGTCGACCGCATTGTCGAGACAATCATACAGACGGGCATCGCCGACGCCTTCATCATTGCCATCGCCGGCGTAATACAGCGCCTCGCCGTAGACCAGCTTCACATCCTTGGCGACATCTTTGATCGAGGACCGGGAGCACATATAATCATGGATTTCCTCATGCAGCTCCATAATTTTGATATTCAGTGGGGAAACCACGATGCCCTCTGGATGGGAGCAGCTGCTGGCAACGACTGCTGTATCGCCAACGTCCTCCGCCTGTCCTTGCGCTACGGAAATATGCAGACGCTCGAGGATGGCTATGGTATAAATCTCGTACCCTTGGCCACCTTTGCCATGGAGACTTATGCCGAGGATCCTTGCGACAGATTCGGCCCTCGCCTTGAGCGAGATGATACTACCCACAACGAGAAGACACGTCGTCTCATTGCGCAGATGCATAAGGCTATCAGCATCATTCAGTTTAAGCTCGAGTCTCAGATGATACTCCGGCGGCCCGAATGGCACATGCAAGACCGCCTCGTGCTGCAGAATATCGACAAGGAGCGCGGCCTTTACGTCGTCAACGGCCACGAGTATACTATGACAGACTGCTTCCTGCCGACGCTCGATCCGGCTCACCCCTTTGAGCTTACCGCCGAGGAGACCGAACTCGTGTGCCAACTCCATCACTCATTCCGCGTCAGCGATAAGCTGCAGAAACACATTCAATGCTTGTTTACCCACGGCTGCATGTATGCTATCTACAACGGCAACCTGCTCTTCCACGCCAGTGTACCCCTCAACGCCGACGGCACGCTCAAGGAGGTTGAGCTCAACGGGCAAAGCTACAGCGGTCGAGAGCTGCTCCATCGCATAGGCATGACCATGCGCTCCGCTTTCAATGCCGACACACCATCGGCCGAGAAACGCTTTGCAAAGGACTACTTCTGGTACCTCTGGTGCGGGCAGGACTCCCCACTCTTCGACAAAGATCGAATGACCACTTTCGAGCGTTATTTCCTCAAGGATAAGTCAATGCATGAGGAGCGTAAGGGCAACTACTACCTTTTGCGCAACAACCCTGACGTCTGCGAACGCATTCTCGACGCATTCGGCGTTGAAGGCGCCCATCGCCATATCATAAATGGTCATGTCCCCGTCCGCGTTGCCGGTGGCGAGAGTCCCATCAAGGCTGATGGCAAGCTGATGGTCATCGACGGTGGCTTAAGTAAGGCCTACCATGGCACTACGGGCATTGCCGGCTATACCCTCGTCTACCACAGCCGAGGTTTCGAACTCATACAGCATGAGCCTTTCGAGAATGTCGACGAAGCAATTCGCCGAGGCACGGATATTCAGTCGAGCAAGCACATCGTCGAGATGAGCGGGCAGCGCCTTCGTGTGCGTGATACCGACAAAGGTAAATACATTCAGCAGCAGATTGACGAGCTGCAGGAACTTCTCTACGCCTATCGCCACGGCATCATAAAAGAACGGCAACGCAAATAAGAATGCCAACACAAATAAAAAAGCTGTGCACATGCACAGCTTTTTGTTCATAATCCCTTACCTGATAAACAGCAATTCTCGGTACTTGGGCAGCGGCCATAGTTCGTCGTCGACTATGAGCTCCAGCTGGTCGACGTGCTTTCGGATTCGCTCAATCAGAGGCGCCACAGTGTCGTGATAGGCGATGGCCCGCTGGCGTACGTCCTTGATGCGGTTTGCTACGCGCCGGGCTTCTATGAGTTGTTCTACGTGCGACGTTATGAATGACGTGTGTTCGGCTATCTGTTCTATGAGTGAGGTGTTGTTTGCTGAGAGCGCTCGGGCCTTCTCTTGGTCGAAGATGTTGAGCATTTTATGCACGCTGTCGATGAGCTGACTCTGGTAGCGTGTCGCTACAGGCACGATATGGTTGATGCAGAGGTCTCCAAAGATGCGGGCTTCGATCTGAATCTTCTTGGTATAAGTATCCCATTTAATCTCGTTGCGCGCTTCTAACTCTTTACGTTCGAAGACATTTGTGCGAGCAAACATTGCAACGCTGTCCTCGTCGAGGTAGCGGTCGATGATGAGTGGCACGGAGCCTTCGGTGTCGAGGCCGCGGCTGGCGGCTTCCTCCATCCATTCGTGGCTGTAGCCGTTGCCGTCGAAGCGTATTGGGCGGCAGAGGGAGATGTCCTGTCGCACTACTTTCAGCACAGCGCTCATCGCGTCGACGCCCGTGGCCGTGAGCTCGTCGACGCGGCGGCGGAAGTCCATCAGAGCCTCGGCAACAGCGGCATTAAGGGCTATCATGGCGCTGGCGCAGTTGGCCTCAGAACCTACGGCTCGGAACTCGAAGCGGTTGCCGGTGAAAGCGAATGGCGATGTGCGGTTGCGGTCGGTGTTGTCGATGAGCAACTCAGGTATCTGTGGAATATCGAGGCGCAGACCATGCTTGGTATCCAAGCGAATGTCGTCGTCGGCTGATTTCTCAAGGTGATCGAGTACATCTGAGAGTTGTGCACCCAAGAAACTCGAGATAATGTTTGGTGGTGCCTCGAAGCCTCCAAGCCGGTGGGCATTGGCGGCACTTACGATACTGGCTTTCAGCAACCCGTTGTGACGCCAAACGGCAACGAGCGTCTCCACAATGAACGTGATAAACCGCAGGTTGTCTTTTTGTGTGCGACCGGGGCCGTGGAGTAGTATGCCTGTGTCTGTTGTCAGGCTCCAGTTGTTGTGCTTGCCAGATCCGTTGATGCCGGCGAAGGGTTTCTCATGGAGCAGACAGCGGAAGCCGTGGTGGCGTGCCACATTCTTCATGAGCATCATCAGCAGCATATTGTGGTCGACGGCAAGATTCGTCTCTTCGTAGATGGGCGCCAGCTCAAACTGGTTTGGTGCCGCTTCGTTGTGGCGAGTCTTGCAGGGGATGCCGAGCTCGAGAGCTCGTATCTCAAGGTCGCGCATGAAAGCCGCCACGCGCTCGGGTATCGAGCCGAAGTAGTGGTCGTCCATCTGCTGGTTCTTGGCCGAGTCGTGGCCCATGAGCGTTCGGCCAGTCATGAGCAGGTCGGGGCGTGCGGCGTAGAGGCCTTCGTCAACGAGAAAATATTCCTGCTCCCATCCCAGGTTCGAGACTACTTTCTTTACCTCCGGATAGAAAAGCTGAGCTACGGCCGTGGCTGCAATGTCCACAGCGTGCAATGCCTTCTTCAGCGGTGCTTTGTAGTCGAGGGCTTCGCCAGTGTAGGCGATGAATACAGTGGGAATCATCAGAGTGTCGCCAATGACGAAGACGGGCGATGCTGGGTCCCAGGCTGAATAACCTCGGGCCTCGAAGGTCGAGCGAATGCCTCCGCTGGGGAACGAGCTGGCGTCGGGTTCCTGCTGCACCAACTGCTTGCCCGTGAATTCCTCTATCATCCCACCCTTGCCGTCGTGCACCACAAAACCGTCGTGTTTCTCGGCCGTACCTTCGGTGAGAGGTTGGAACCAGTGAGTGGAGTGTGTCACGCCCAGCTCCATGGCCCATCGCTTCATTCCCTCGGCCACGATGTCTGCCGTGGCCAGGTCAAGGGTGGCGCCGCCGTCCATGACATCTAACATCTTGGAGTAGACATCGGCCGGCAGGTACTTACACATCGTCTTGCGGTCGAAGACGTATTTGCCAAAAAACTCTGAAGGCCGTTCTGCCGGAGCCTTCACCTCCACGGGATGTTTCTTGAAGGCTTCTCCTACTACTTGAAAACGAAGTGCTGATGACATATTTATTAAAATATTAATCTATAATCCCTATTCCATACTTCCAGACGCTCCTCTTTAGGTGGCAACGGGTGGCTTCGCCTTTTCACTTCCGTATTCCCCTCGCATTTAGCGCCTGCTGGTATCGTCGGGCATTTGCCATGTGCTCGGCATAGGTACGTGCAAAGTTGTGCGAACCGCTGAAATCCTCACGCGCGCAAAAATAAAGGTAGTCGTGCTTCTCGGCGTTGAGCACAGCGTCAATGCTCGCTATCGTAGCTATGCGAATAGGTCCTGGCGGCAGGCCAGTGTTGAGGTATGTGTTGTAGGGGCTGGGCGTACGCAGGTGACTGTTGAGGATTCGGCGCAGGCTGTCGTTGCCTAGGGCGAATTTAACCGTGGGGTCGGCTTGCAAGGGCATGCCACGATGCAGGCGGTTGATGTAGAGGCCTGCGATGCGAGCGCGCTCAGGGCCGTAGTTCGTTTCTTCGTCGATGATACTGGCCAGGGTGGCCACCTCTTCGCGGGTCATCCCGAGCTCACGGGCCGCCTCGTCGCGCCCTTCAGCCTGCCAGAATGCATCGTGCTCTCGCTTCAGACGTTGCATCAGCCGCTCGAGTGACGTGTCCCAGTAGACCTCGTAGGTGTTGGGGATGAACAGCGAGGGTAGGGAAGCAGTGTTGTAGCCTTGGGCTGCAGCGAAGGCGCTGTCGGCAAACGCTGTGGCCACCTCGGCAGAGTCGAGCATCAGGCAGTTGGCCAGCGTGCCGGCCAGGCGCGCGAGACGGCGCACCGAGGGTACTGTCAGCCGCACGGGCGTCTGCTGGCCGCGGCGTAGGCGACGATAGACGCTCAGCAGGTCATCAGTAGGCTCTACGGTGTAGCAGCCCGTGTGTGGAGTGTAGGGGAATGTGTGGCTGAGAATTGTCCAGCCAAGCATTGAGCCAGGTGCAAAGCGGTCGCTGATTTGTTGACGTATGTCAGCCTCGGTGGTGGTGGGGCGGACGTAGATGTTCGTGGGCTCATCAATATCAAAAGTGGCAAAGAGACTGCGCCACGCTACAAAGGCTGCGATAGTGCCAACGAGGGCTACGGCAGCCAGTGCGAAAAGTATGTTGCGAGTCCGTGACATCTCGAAATATAAATTTAAAAACGCAGACACTCACGGCGGCGAGATATCTGCGTTTGTTCATGGAGCCGATACGGGGACTCGAACCCCGGACCCACGCATTACGAATGCGTTGCTCTACCAACTGAGCCATATCGGCTTGGACTAACCGGAAAACGTGGACAGCGATGTAGTGACAGGTGCATCAACACAGCCCTCTTTCCGAAAACCGAGCGCAAAGGTAGCACTTTTTCCGTTAACGTCCAACAAAGTTGCATTTTTTTTTGTCTTCACACTATTTTTTCTCTCCATAATGCCTCTCCGTGACACTTATATATTACTTTTGCATAACATTCCTTACACATCAATCCTTAATCCTTACTCACCGCCTCATGCACCGTTTGCTTTTTCTCATTGCCTTCCTCCCTCTGATGCTCGGCGCTCATGCCCAGTCGTGGGATTTCGATTTCTCTGGGGCCAAGCGCAACGATGTGGGCATTACCCTCGTCGCCACCTCAGACCGCTATTCACCTCAGACTGCCTACGGCTTCGATTTCATTCCTTCGCCCTCAAAGATGGGAGCGCCGGAGCCCTTCTTTTTCAGCCTGCGCGTCCCCGACGGCAACTACCGCGTCACTGTGACCCTCGGCTCGCGACGCCGAGCATCCTCTACCACCGTGCGTGCCGAGAGCCGTCGCCTCTTCGTCGAGAACCTCGCCACGAAGAAAGGCGAGCAGCGCGATGTCACCTTCATCGTGCACAAACACTCGCCGCAGATTGACGCCCAGCGAGCTATACGCCTAAAGCCGCGTGAGCTTACAAAGCTCAATTTCGACGACCGTCTCACCCTCGAGATCAACGGCGATGCTCCTGCCTGTTCACGCATTCGCATCGAACGTGACGACGCCGTTCCGACGCTCTTCCTCTGCGGCAACAGCACCGTAGTAGACCAAGACACCGAGCCATGGGCATCGTGGGGACAAATGATTACGCGCTGGTTTGGCGATAAGATAGCCGTGGCCAACTTTGCCGAGAGTGGCGAGACGGCCTCCACCTTCATCGCCGCCGGACGACTGGCAAAAGCACTGTCCATGATGAAAGCCGGCGACTTCCTCATCGCAGAGTTTGGGCACAACGACCAAAAGCAGCGCGGGCCTGGCATGGGAGCATACTACAACTTCGCCACTGCCCTGAAGACATTTATAGATGAAACGCGCGCTCGAAGCGCCACGCCCATATTCGTCACGCCGACGCAACGTCGCAACTTCCGCGACGGACGTATACAAGAAACCCACGCCGACTACCCTGAAGCCATGGCTTGGGTGGCCGAGCGCGAGAACGTACCGCTCATCGACCTCCACGCCATGACGCGCACTCTCTTCGAAGCCTTTGGCGAGGAAGGGAGCAAGCGAGCCTTCGTCCACTATCCCGCAGGCAGTTATCCTGGCCAGACTTCCGACTTCAAGGATAACACACATTTCAACCCCTACGGAGCATACGAGATAGCCAAATGCGTCATCGAGGGCATGCGCCAACTCAACCTCTCACTCTTCGATGCCATCAGGCCCGAGTACAAAGCACTCTATCCCGCTGCCGCACCCTTCAACCCTGCGCACCCCGACGACCTTACCACCTTCCATTGGGTCGACTCCCCCTTCTTCGAAGCCGAGAAACCTGATGGGAACTAAAAAATTATGATTAAGAATATAGCCTTTGACTTCGGCGGCGTCATCTTCGACCTCGCCTATGAACAAGCCGTCGAGAGCTTCAAGCGCATAGGCCTTGCCGATGCCGACTTGCGCCTCGACCGCTACCACCAACGCGGCATCTTCGAAGAACTTGAGTCTGGCCGCATCACCCCCGATGCCTTCCGTCGGGAACTCAGTAGCATGTGCCATCGCGAGCTCACCCACGACGAAGTCCTCTCCGCATGGCTAGGTTACGTCGGCGGTCCCGTAGACCCCCGCCGACTTGATGCCATCGACGACCTGCGTCGTCGCGGCTATCGCACATTCCTTCTCTCCAACACTAACCCATATGTCCAGGAGTGGGCCGAGAGCCCCGCTTTCTGCGCCTATGGTCGTCCCCTCAGCAGCTTCATGGACAAGTGCTACACCTCCTACGAAGTCGGCATCATGAAGCCCTCCGAAGGCATCTTCTGCCACATGCTCGAGGATGCCGCCATAGCCCCCTCCGAAACCCTCTTTCTCGATGACAGTGCCGCCAACGTCGAAGCCGCCGCCCGCCTCGGCATCCACACCCTCCTAGTTGAGAAGAACGCCGACTGGCGCGCAGCCCTCACCCGTTGCCTCGCCAGTTAGCATATACAGATATCTTTGCCAACTGTTATTCAGAAACGTCCCAAGACCTTTCCCCGAAAGTCTTGGGACTTCAGTGCAAATCCCTTAAGGGCTTGCGGAATCCTTAAGAGCCAGTTGTGCCGATAGTGCTGATAGCACCGATGCAGTTCTACGTGTAAAAAACATTATTATCGAGCCATGGTGTTCGTGCTTGTTTTTTGCCCGTTTATACTGAAAAGTGGTTCTCGTTTTAGGTCGTTGACAAAAGAAAGTTTACATTTGTACCCGAAAAATGAAAAAGCATTGATGTAAATCTAAACTTAAAAGCATAAATCATTATGAGCGACAGACAGAAACGCTATTTTCTTCCAGAACGCGAGATTCCAACGCAGTGGTATAACATACAGGCTGATATGCCAAATAAGCCAATGCCTCCTATTCATCCGGCAACAAAAGAGCCGCTGAAGGCAGAAGACCTCTTCCCGATATTCGCCGAGGAACTGGCACGTCAGGAACTGAACCAGACAGATGCTTGGATTGATATCCCAGAAGAGGTTCGCGAGATGTATAAGTTCTACCGCTCGACACCATTGGTGCGCGCTTACGGACTGGAGGAAGCTCTTGGCACTCCCGCTCATATCTATTTCAAAAACGAGAGCGTCAGCCCCGTTGGCAGCCATAAACTTAACTCGGCCCTCGCGCAGGCGTATTTTAATAAGATACAGGGTGTGACGCATATCACCACGGAGACAGGTGCCGGCCAGTGGGGCGCAGCGTTGTCGTATGCCGCCAAGGTGTTCGGTCTGGAATGCGCCGTCTATCAGGTGAAGATTTCGTACAACCAGAAACCTTACCGCCGCTCTATCATGCAGACGTTCGGCGCCACGGTGGAGGCTTCGCCCTCTATGTCGACGCGTGCAGGCAAGGACATTATCACTCGCGACCCAATGAATCAGGGTTCGCTGGGCACGGCTATCTCCGAGGCTATCGAGTTGGCAATGTCGACGCCCAACTGCAAGTATACGCTGGGGTCGGTACTCAACCACGTAGCGCTACATCAGTCGATCATTGGTCTTGAGGCAGAGAAGCAGATGGCCATGGCTGGCGAATACCCCGACGTGGTGATAGCTTGCTTCGGTGGTGGTTCTAACTTCGGTGGTGTATCCTTCCCCTTCATGCGCCACAATATTCTCGAGGGCAAGCAGACGCGCTTCATAGCTGCCGAACCCTCGTCGTGTCCGAAACTGACGCGCGGTGTGTTCCAGTATGATTTCGGCGATGAGGCTGGTTATACGCCCCTTCTGCCGATGTTCACGCTGGGCCACAACTTCATGCCGGCAAATATCCATGCGGGCGGTCTTCGCTACCATGGTGCCGGCGTAATCGTCAGCCAGTTGCTGAAGGACGGGCTGATGGAAGCCGTAGATATTCCACAGCTCGAGACCTTTGATGCCGGTATGCTCTTCGCCCGCACCGAGGGCATCATTCCGGCACCAGAGAGCTCACACGCCATAGCAGCCACCATCCGCGAGGCTCTCAAGTGCAAGGAGACAGGAGAGGAGAAGGTAATCTTGTTTAACCTCAGCGGCCACGGATTAATTGACATGAGCGCCTATGACCAATACCTCAGCGGCAACCTCCAGAACTATGAGGTCACTGATGAGCAAGTGGCGGAGAACATCGCCAAGCTGGAGAAGGTAATCTGAATAATTAGGCACAGCACAACACAAACACATATTAAGACACACATTCTCTACTACAAAAGCAAGCTTATGTCAAGAGGCGGCCGCTACATGAAATAGCGGCCGCCTCCTTATTTTTATTTATGTATTTATCTAGCGAATGTTGCAATTATGTAACAAAATAATTACGATATTGATAAATTGTGTTGCAAATAAAAAAAATAACGAATGAAATGCTTGTATATGAAAATAATGTCTTAAATTTGCAATTGATTATTTAATATAAACACGAAAAATGAAACATTTTGCAATCCTATGCGTAGCAACGCTACTGAGTCTGGCGACTCTCACCTCTTGCGGCGACCGCGACACCATCATTACTGTTGATCAGCTACCCGTGGCTGCTCAAACATATCTCAAACAGAATTATGCTGACCGTTCAATTCTTTTTGCAAAGAAAGATGCTGAACTCTTCAATACAACCTATAAGGTGCACCTCGACGGTGGCTTGGAGCTGGAGTTCAATAAGGACGGCCAATTGAAGGACATGGAAATAGACAATTGAATCAAGCGTCACCCTTCGGGTTGCCGAGCTCGCTCTGCGAAGAATTTCCAAATCAAGCGAAGCTATGGAAACGCTAGTTATTAACTTAAACAAACCAAGACAATGAAACAGATTAAAATGATGCTGATGGCCGTCGTTTGTATGTTGATTCCGGCCACAACTTTTGCCGATGACAAACCTATTGCTCCGGATGCTCTGCCCGCAGCAGCCAAAACGTTCATCCAGGCAAACTTCCCTGGTAAGAAAATAATCTTTGCCGAGAAGGACTACGGCGATTACGAATGCCACCTAGACGATGGCACAGAGCTGACATTCAACCGCAAGGGCAACTGGGATAAGGTAGACTGCAAGACGACGGCCGTGCCCACAGCGATTGTCCCCGAGGCTATCAAGAAGTATGTGCAGACGAATTTCCCCGGTACGCTGATTACGAAGATCGACAAAGAGCGTTGGGGCATTGAAATAGAGCTCTCCAACAATCTAGACCTTAAGTTCAACTATCAAGGTGTGCTCATCGGTATGGACGACTAAGATAGCCACGACTCATACTTCCGGTTTACCGGTTTTTTATCTCTTAAAGAGAGTGTGTCAAAATGAAGTGAACCCCGAAAGTTAGACCAATAAACTTTCGGGGTTCACTTCATTTTGACACACTCTCTTTAAAGTCTATTTATATTACCAGGTTCTTCTGCGTATAGACGACATATATTCCGCGGCGTATAGGTATACAACACTCCGCTTTGGGGTAACAAAGCTTTGCTATATGCGAAGAACTTTCGGCTCTCACTTCGCCTTGAACCTCTTGAGGCCGCTCTCGAGCCAACAGACGAAGGCGGGGACGTCCTCCTTGTAGCTATAAGAGCCTGCTAACGGCCGTCCTTGGTGGTCGATGAGAACATAGAATGGTTGCGTCTGTGCTCCGAATTTAGTGCGTTGCAAGTAGCTCCAATGGTCACCCACGGTGCGTAGCTTGCGTACAGTGCCATCGGTTTCGGTCACTTGGACGGTGGTGGGCAGTGGCGTCTTGTCGTCAACGTATAGGCTAACGAGCACGTAGTTCTCGGTCATCAGTTGGCGGACGCGTGGGTCTGGCCAAACGGCGGCTTCCATTTTGCGGCAGTTGACGCATCCGAACCCGGTGAAGTCCAGCATGACTGGTTTGCCGGCACGGCGAGCAGCCTCGACGCCCTGCTCATAATCGGTGTATACGGCCTCTACGGTGTTGGTGTTGAGGTTGAAGTCCTGAGTCCACATAGGGGGGGCGAAAGCGCTGACGGCCTTACAGGGTGCTCCCCAAAGGCCTGGAACCATATAGAGGGCAAAGGCGAGGACGCAGAGTGCTGCGAGGAATCGTGTGACGCCAATCTTAGGGTGTGCAACGACATTGCCTTCGTCGTCGTATTCGTCCTCGTCGTGCGGCAGACGAATCCAGCCTAGTAGGTAAAATCCCATGAGGGCGAAGATGAGGATCCAAAGACAGAGGAATGTCTCGCGGTCGAGCAGTCGCCAGCCGTAGGCAAGGTCGGCCACGGAGAGGAACTTTAGCGCAAAGGCGAGTTCGACGAGGCCCAGGACGACCTTGATGACGTTCATCCAATTGCCGCTCTTAGGCGCGGACTTAAGCCATGTCGGGAACATGGCAAAGAGCGTGAACGGAGCTGCGAGAGCGAGTGCAAATCCGAGCATGCCTACGGTAGGCGCTACGACGGAACCGCTCGTCACCATGTCAACGAGCAGCAGACCGATGATTGGCCCGGTGCACGAAAAGGATACGAGCACGAGCGTCAATGCCATGAAGAATATAGAAATCACGCCGGTAGTAGAGGAGGCTTTCTCATCCATCTTCGTGGACCATGACGATGGTAAGGTCAGTTCGAATCCTCCGAGGAACGAGGCAGCAAATATGAGCAAGAGGGCGAAGAGGAAGAGGTTGAAGATGGCATTGGTGGATAGTGCATTGAGGGAGGAAGGCCCCCAGATGAGCGTTACGAGTAGGCCTAAGCCGACATATATGACGACGATGGAGAGTCCGTAGAGAATGGCGTCGATGATGCCTTGCTGCTTATCGTCCTTTGAGCGCTTGAGGAAGAAGGACACGGTCATAGGTATGATAGGCCAGACGCATGGTGTGAGCAGTGCTATGAGCCCGCCTAGTACTCCGAGCAGGAAGATGCCCCATAGGGATCGGGAGCTGGTGTCGCTCTGAGCATCGAGGGCATGGAGTTCATCGATGACGGGCGTCCAAAGGTCAGTGGCGCCGAGCTGTGGGTTGTCGCCGAGATCGGGTCCTGGGGTGGGTGCTTGTGCGGCAGAGTCGGGTTGAAGGGTATCGTATGGTTCGATGGTGTTTTCGTTGGGCACAGCCACTGTTTTGTATTCTGAAGGTTTCTCTGCTTTGGGGGTGGGTGTTGCTTTGGTGCCTTTAAAGCTGAATTCCACGTTCGTTGGCGGCATACAATTCTCGTCGTTGCAGGCACCGTAGGTGATGTAGCCGTCGGCCTTCCAGTCACCATCCTTTAGCTTCAGTCGCTGCGTAGCAGTTGCACGTTTCTCAACGAATGTCACTTCGCACTCAAAGATAGGGTCCATAATGCGCTGTGGGGCAGGGGAGAGGCGCAGGGAACCTTCGGGTTGAGCTCCTTCGACAGACTCGAACTTGATTGTCATGGGGGTAGGGCCACCGCTGTTGTCGGGACCATAGACGTGCCAGCCTTCGTCGATGACGAAGGTAAAGACTATATCGACGACGTCATCCTTGCCGCTGACCGCTTTCTGCTCAACGGAGGCCTTCACAGGGTCAATTATTTGGGCGTAAAGTGTTTGGCTTGCAATCAAGTAAGTAAAAAAGAGAAGGATAGATTTCAGAAGTCTTTTCATATATGAATTCGATAATTAAGTATATTCTCCGCGGCAAAGGTATGAAGAATAATGAAGAATAAAGAATGATAGACGAAGATTTTTCGAGAAAAGAAGAAATTTATTCTGACAATCATTCCTCAAGCATTGCACTGGGTCGAACAGCCCGGTAGCCCGCAGAGACAGACAGGCTTGAGGACCTTTGACGCCCGTTCTTACGTCATAAAAGGAGCTAAATGAATGAGGTGATTCAAATTAATTTTCATTTTTCTGTCTCGGTAACAACAATCGATGGTGATAAGGCGCATAAAAATTTACGTAAAAGATAGAAACATCAGATAATTATTATACCTTTGCGCCGGCAAAATGCAATATATTAATAAACGTTTCAACTATCAGCACTCAACTTGATAAATGATTACAGTATCAAACCTGGCCATACAGTTTGGCAAACGCGTCCTGTACAAAGACGTTAACTTGAAGTTCACGAGCGGTAATATCTATGGCGTGATAGGCGCCAACGGCGCTGGCAAGTCCACTCTGCTGAAAGCTATCAGTGGTGAGCTGGAGCCTAACAAAGGCAGTGTGGAGCTTGGTCCTGGCGAACGTCTGAGCGTCCTCTCGCAGGATCACTTCCAGTATGATGAGCAGACTGTGCTGAACACGGTATTGATGGGTCATACGGTACTCTGGGAGATTATGCATGAACGAGAGGCGTTATACATGAAAGAGGATTTCTCTGACTCAGACGGCATTCGTGTTGCGGAGTTGGAGGAGAAGTTTGCAGAGTTGGGCGGTTATACGGCTGAGAGCGATGCTGGCGCGTTGCTTAGCGGTCTGGGCATCAAGGAGAAGAAGCACCAGATGCTTATGCGTGATCTCTCGGGTAAGGAGAAGGTGCGTGTGATGCTGGCTAAGGCGTTGTTCGGTGAGCCGGACAACCTGCTACTTGATGAGCCGACAAACGACCTTGACTTGGACACGGTGCAGTGGCTGGAGCAGTATCTGTCGGAGTTCGAGCACACGGTGTTGGTGGTCTCTCACGACCGTCATTTCCTTGATTCGGTGTGCACGCACACGGTAGACATTGATTTCGGAAAGGTGACGTTGTTTGCGGGCAACTATTCGTTCTGGTACGAAAGTTCTCAGCTGGCGCTGCGTCAGGCGCAGAACCAGAAGGCTAAGGCCGAGGAAAAACGTCGTGAGCTTGAGGAGTTTATCCGCCGCTTCTCGGCAAACGTTGCAAAGTCGAAGCAGACAACATCTCGGAAGAAGATGTTGGAGAAGCTGAACGTGGATGAGATCCAGCCTTCTACTCGCAAATATCCGGGCATTATCTTTACGATGGACCGGGAGCCAGGCAACCAGATTCTTGAGGTAGAAGGTCTGAAAGCCGTGTCAGATGACGGCACGGTACTTTTTGACAACGTCTCGTTCAACATCGAGAAGGGACAGAAGACTGTATTCCTGAGCCACGATCCACGTGCGATGACGGCTCTCTTCGAAATCATCAATGGCAATCGTGCGGCTGACGCAGGCTCCTACAAATGGGGCCTGACTATAACTACTGCTTACCTGCCTCTTGATAATACGGATTTTTTCAAGAGCGAGAAGAACCTGGTGGACTGGCTGATGCAGTATGGTGAGGGCAATGAGGTGTTTATGAAGGGTTACTTGGGACGTATGCTTTTCTCGGGTGAGGAGGTCCTGAAGAAGGTAAACGTGCTGTCGGGCGGTGAGCGTATGCGCTGTATGATAGCACGTATGCAGCTTAAGAACGCCAACTGCCTGATATTGGACACTCCTACGAATCACTTAGATCTGGAGAGCATCCAGGCTTTCAACAATAACTTGAAGCTTTACAAAGGCAACATCCTGTTTGCCAGCCACGACCACGAGTTTATCCAGACGGTAGCCAACCGCATCATTGAGTTGACACCTAACGGCACCATCGACAAGCTTATGGACTACGACGACTACATCACTGACGACCGGATTCGTGAGCAGAAGGCAAAGATGTATGGCGAGCAGGAGTAGTTAATTTGTTAATTTATGACGGAAAAAGAGAAAATGTTGGCGGGCGAGATATATCTTGCTAATGACGAAGAGTTGCGCCACGAGCTTAACATCACGAAGGATCGTCTGCGCGAGTACAACAATCTGCAGCCGACGGACCTCGTTGGTCGATGCGAAATGCTCAAGGATCTGCTTGGAGAGGTTGGCGATGATGCCGTGTTCATCAACCAACCATTCTTCTGCGACTTCGGCAAACATATACGTGTGGGTCGTCGTTTCTTTGCCAACTTCAACCTCACCATCCTTGATGAGGCATATGTTACGATTGGCGACGACTGCTTCATCGGCCCCAGCGTGAGTATCTATACGGTTTGCCACAGTACGGACCCCATATTCCGCAACAGCTGCATGCAGTGGGCACGCCCTGTCAGTATCGGCAACAACGTGTGGATAGGCGGCAACGTCACTATTCTACCCGGTGTCACCATTGGAAATAACGTCACTATTGGTGCCGGTTCTGTTGTCACACGCGACATACCCGACGACGTCGTCGCTGCTGGAAACCCTTGCCGCACCATCCGCAGTCTGAAATAGCCCTCTGCAGCAACTAAGAAATTAAGAAGGGACGTGACAACCTAAAGAATGTCACGTCCCTTTTTCAGTTATTGACAAAATGTCGTTAGTTCTTGAAAGCATTAGCGGCTTCGGCAGCTTTCTGCTGAGCCTTAGCGTGAGCCTTTTGAGTCTTGATGACAGCTTTGGCTTCCTTAACCTCAGTCTGTGCAGACTTAATGCGGCTCTTGACGTCCTTGAGGTTGCTCTCGAGGTCGCGCTGTTTCTTCTTGAGGTCGCGGATGATGTCCTCTTGCTCCTTGATCTTCTTTTCAGCCTGTTGGACGAGTGTGTTGGGGGTGTCGTCGTCGATGACGATGTTTGCTCGAATGTCTTGTGCCTGGAACATAGCAATTGCCAATGCACAGATAACCATTGTCTTCTTCATTGTTTTACTGTGTTTAATTAAAGGGTTAAACTTATAATCTTAGATATGAGCCTCCTCAAATGGTTTAGAGGAGATATTGGTCTGAAATACTTTCGTTTTGTTCTACTCGGCGTATAGTTTCGGCAATCAGGTCGGCTATGGAAATCTGCTTCACTTTCGCGCATCGAGCCGTGTAAGGGATGCTGTCGGTGAAGACTATCTCCTCGAGCTTGCTAGCCTGCACGCGTTCGCTAGCCGGGCCACTCATGACGCAGTGGCTTGCTATGGCGCGTACCGAGCGTGCTCCGTTCTCTATCATCAGGTCAGCCGCTTTTGTGATTGTACCAGCCGTGTCTACCATATCATCAATAAGAACGACATCAGCATTCTTGACATCACCAATAATCTGCATTGATGCAACCTCGTTAGGTTTGTGTCGAATCTTGTTACAGAGTACCAGAGGGCACTGGAAGTACTTCGAGTATGCGGATGCACGCTTAGAGCCACCTACATCTGGCGTGGCGATGACCAGGTTGGGAAGTTTCAGGTTCTCAATGTAGGGTAGCATTACGCTTGATGCATAGAGATGATCAACCGGTACATTAAAGAATCCTTGCTCCTGGTCTGCATGCAAGTCCATCGTGATGACGCGGCTGATGCCAGCAACACTGAGCATATCAGCTATCAGCTTGGCGCCGATAGCGACCCGAGGTTGATCTTTGCGGTCCTGACGAGCCCAACCGAAGTAAGGTATGACGGCATTGATGCTTCTTGCAGAGGCTCGCTTTGCCGCGTCAATCATCAACAGCAACTCCATGAGGTTGTCGCTGCTTGGGAAAGTGCTCTGAACCAGAAAGACATCACGACCGCGCACGGTTTCATTGTAGCAAACTGAGAACTCCCCATCGGCGAAGTGAGTAACGGTGCAGTTGCCCATAGGCCGGCCAAGGCTTAGACAGATTTTTTCTGTCAGGTAGCGCGTCGCTGTGCCAGAGAAAACGACGAAGTTATTCATTGTGAAGATGCATATATTTGAAAGTGGATAATTGTAATGCTATAATTTCCATAGGCACTTCCTGAGGGTAAGTGGGGGTTGGCTCCTGAATTTCTTTTCACCCTGCCGCCTTGCGCAGCTTGCGGAAATGTGCTATTACCTCTTTGTAGTCGAGGCCGGAGTGTATGTTGAAGCGCGTCCAGAGGTCACCCAAAACGACGGCACCGCCAAAACCGTAGTCTGAGAGCCGCGGCAGCGTGTCAGCATTGATGCCCCCGGCGGCCATTACCTTACGGTCGATAAGGCCTGCACGAGCGGCTGTATAGAGTTGGGCCTCCGTATACCCAGACTTTCTGTCAGGGTAAGATATGCTGTCGAAAATGGGTGAGAGGAAGACATAGTCCATTCGCCCACGAATGGCGCTCAGGGCTTCTAAGCTGTGGCACGAACAACTAAGTTGCCCGCTGTAGCCCGCTGGCGGCTCGGGTGTCTGGTCGCTGAGATGTATACCCCTCAGGTTGAATTCTTCTTTCAGGTAGAAATGCTCATGGACAACGATGCGCGAATGCCACTGCTCGGGGAGCAGCGTCAACAGTCGTTCGGAGTAGACGGGCTCGGAGTGGGGTTTGCGCAGGTGCAGCAAGTCTAATCCTTCCTCGAAGAGGGCATTGACGATGGTGTCTTCTTCGACAAAGAAATCGGATGTAGAGAGAAGTATTAGTTTCATCGCTCTTATGCTTTGCGCTGCAAAGATAATGGTTTTTATCGAAACGAAAGAAGGAAAGCACATTTTTTCGCACTTTCCTTCTATCTTACTTGCTTATTTATTCTTCAGCATCAGGCTTACGGCTTCCTCCAGCTGCACATCGCGGCCATAGAGGAGGTCGGCGGGCTGGCTGATGATGAGGAGGTCGGGCTCCAACTGCTGGTTCTCGAGGTAACGTCCCTGGCGGTCTTTCATGCCTACTTCCGGGATACCAAAGACTATGTCGTCAATCGTTTCCCACCACACGGCGGTCATCGTACCTGGGACAGGTGCACCTATGAGTGGTCCGATGTCGAGTTCTTTGTATAGCCATGGGGTGCCGTGGGCGTTGGAGTAGTCGTCCTCGCAGATGAGCATGCAAGAGGGCTTGGTCCATCGGTTATAGGGGTCGTCTCCTATATACTGTCCGCGCGGCGTGTAGGTGGCGGCTGCCGTGCCTGAGAGCAGTTCGCAGACGTCGTTGTGCAGCCATCCTCCGCCGTTGTGGCGGACATCCACGATGACGGCATCACGCGTGCGGTTCTTCTCAGAGAGCAACTTGCGGTAGAGCTCGTGGAAGCTGGCCGTGTTCATCGCCTTGATATGAACATAGGCCAGACGTCCCTTCGAGAGGCTGTCGACGAGCTGTTCGTTGCGTTCAATCCATCGGCGGTAGAGGGCGTCAGTATCGGAGGTCGTGAGTCGCACGGTATAGTCCTTTGTCTCGTCATTGGCACTCTTGACGGTCAGGCGGGTGTAGCGCCCGGCCTTACCCCCGAGCAGCGGGAAGTAGTCTTCGCCGGCACGAATCTTCTGTCCGTCAATGTGTGTGATAACAGAGCCAGTGCCGATGCCTTTCTGGCGCGTTAGTGGAGTGCCGGGCAGCAGTTCCAATATGCGAAGTCCGTCGCCCTCGTAATCATCGTCGAGGAAGGCTCCGAGTGAGGCTGTTGTCAGAGTATTACCCGTGCCACTGGCTGGACGGTAGCGACAACCGGTGTGTGAGACGTTGAGCTCGCCGAGCAGCTCCGAGCACATCTCAGCGAAGTCGCGCGTATTGCCGATGTGCGGCAGGAAGCGGGCGTAGCGAGAGTGAAGCATCGACCAGTCGGCACCGTTCATGCCCGGGTCGTAGAGCTTCTCGTGGGTCTGATGCCAGATGTGCTCGAAAGTCTCCTTACGCCAGCCGGACGGGTAGTCGTTGTGGAAGCACTCGAAGTCCACGTCGCTGATTTTGCCGCCGGCGATGTCAAGCTTCTTTATCTTACCGCCCTGAGCGTAATATGCCGTCTTGCCCTCATCGGCCAGGTCGAAGCTGGTGAAGGCTACGCCCTGAGCTTTGATGGTTGTGGAACCCTTATCGAGATCGCGCTCCCAGAGAGCGTTGCCGTTGGGGTAGTTGGAGGCAACATAATAGAGCTTGGTGCCTTCCTTATTAACAACGGCATCACCGATGTTGCCGCTGTTGAAGGTCAGCCGCACGGTGCGCAGCTCCAGGTCTGCCAGGTTGAGTTCGGGGTTCAGAGCCTTGATGCTGTCGGCCTTATGCTCTTTCTCTTCACGTTCTTTTTTGTCTTTAGCATCCTTCTCATCGGCCTTGCGTTTTTGCTCCTCGCTCATTTTCCCACGCTTTTTGTCGGCCTTCTCTTTCTTCTCTTTTTCTTTCTTGTCAGCTTCTTCTTTAGCTTTCTTCTCCTTGTCCTTACGCTCCTTCTCGGCCTCGTCAAAACGTTCGCGCTCCTCCTTGTTCATGTTGAAGCGCTCGTAGGCCTCGTCGCTGAGGAAGGTGATGTAGAGGTCGCGTTCAGCGCCCCACGAGCCGTGACTGCGCATACCGGCTCGGTCGCTTTGGAAAATGAAAGCCTTTCCGCCGAGCACCCAGCGCGGGTTACCCTCGCTATAGCCAGAGTTGGTCAGGTTCACCAGCTTACCACTGCCGTCTGCCGGTACCAGCACTACATCGTCCAAATTCCAGCCGCCGGAGCCGATGTACTCCGAAAGTAGGTACTTGGAGTTTGGAGCCCACGAGAAAGTCTGGTCGCCGTCGCTGTAGGAATACTGGTATTTGGCGGGCATGACGGTGGTAATCTCTTTTGTCTTGGCATCAAGAACGCATAGTTCGTGGCGACCTCGCAGGAAGGCAATCTTCTTGCCGTCGGGCGAGTATTCGGGTTCGAAGCACGTCTGGTCCTCGGGTGTCAGGCGCTCTTCGTCAATCAGTTCGGTTGCGTAGACAAACTGTTTCTCGTCTTTGTCCTTGATGCTGACACGGTAGAGCGCCCACCGCCCACCACGCTCGCTGTCGAAGACCAGACTGCGGCCGTCCTCGCTGAATGTGACGTGACGCTCCCGCGAGGGCGAGTTTGTGATTTGTTTCGTCGTCTTATAGTCGAGGCTGGTGACGTATACGTCTCCGCCCATTACGAAGGCTATCTCTTTGCCTTTGGGAGAATGGCAGACCTGCGTGGCACCGCCGGTGGAGACAAAGTGGAGGGCATCCTTCTCGTTGGTGTCAGTGATGAGGTCTATCTTCACCTTCTTAGGGCTATTGCCCGCTTTCATCGTATATAGCTCGCCGTCCCAGGAGAAGCAGAGGGTGCCGTCGGCTGAAGCGGTGAGGTAGCGCACGGGCATTTCCTTGAAACTTGTCAGCTGCTTGGCTTTGGCGCCATCGCGCAGTTCCCGGCTCCACACATTCATAGTGCCGTCCTCTTCAGACAGCCAATAGAGTGTGTTCGTCTGTCCGACGTAGACGGGACAGCGGTCTTCGCTCTTGGCCGTGGTGAGTTGGCGGAAGGTTGGGCGTGCGGGTTGAGCCTTGTTTGCCAGTTTGCCCGATGGTATAGTTACCTGCCATAGGTCGCGGGCGATGGAACTGGTGTGATGCTTGCGCATAGCGTCCTCGTAGCCTTTGATGGCGTCGTAGATGAGTGTTCCTCCTGGGCCCAGCGTGACGTTCCCTGCCGTGAGGTCGTTGACACGTTCGGGACGGCTTCCTGCGCGCGTGCGTACTTTATATAAATGGCTGTAGCTGGCGGATGGGAACTGCCGGTTGACCGTCGTAGGCAATCCTGCGAAGTTGAAGAGCACTTCATCTTCATTCAGATAGACCAGGGGAACTTCTGCACCGGAGTGAGTCGTCAGGCGGGTGAGTTCGCCGCCGTTAGCGTTCATCTCGTAGATATCCAAACTTCCTTCGCGCTCACTGGCAAAAGCAATCTTCTTGCCTGACGGGCTCCATATGGGTGAGCCATCCCAGGCGGCATTGCTTGTGAGCTGGTGGGCCTGCCCGCCGGTAGCTGGCACGGTGAACAGGTCGCCCTTGTAGGCAAAAACAATGGTGTGGCCGTCTGGGGATAATGCTGAGGCACGGAGCCACAGGGGTGTAAAGGCATTAGCCGCAGCAGAAGTTGCGGCTAATGCAAAGGCTAACAGAACTTTTTTCATGAGTGATAGTTCTCTATAGTGTCATTTTAATACTCTTATAGCAACTATAGATACTTAATACCCGAACACCTCTTCCAGACTTACCCTCTTGACAGGCCCTACGCTAAGCAGGCTGGCGAGGTCGAGTTCCTTCTCATTGCCGAGGATGACGTAGCGGCGGGGCTTGGCAGCCATGCGTTCGTTGGCAAACTTCACTACGTCGTCGAGGGTGATTTCGGGCAGGGCGTTGTAGATCTTCTCGTTGATGTCATAGTCGATGCCGCGGTCCTGAGCAGTCATCCAGGCATTAAGGACGGCAAAGCGGGTGGTACGCTGGGCCGCCAACTGCTTCGTCAGGCTCTGCTTGGCAATCTCGAAGGCGCTCTGGCTTTGCGGCAGGGTGTCGAGAATCTCGTTGAAGGTGCGAATGCAGTCCATCATCTTGTCGTTCTGCGAGATTATGTAGGTGTAGCTTGTTTCAGGGTGTCCCTTGCGGTCGGGCATCTGGTCGTAGTAGGCGCGTGCGCTGTAAGCCAGGCCGCGGCTCTCGCGTAGCTCCTGGAAGACGATGCCGTTCATGCCAGCGCCGAAGTATTCGTTGAAGAGGGCAGCAACGGGAGTCTTCTCGGGCCGCCACTGAGTGCCGTCGTTGTTGATGGCCATCATGTAGATGTTCTTGGCATCGTAGGGCGCCAGCAGAATCTCAGTCGCGGGCGTTTCCTGTTCCATATACTCCTCGAAGGTGAGGGGAGCCTTCAGTTCGGCAGGCAGGCGGTGCTCCTGTCCCAGCAGGATGGTGAGGTCACCTATCGAGCGTGGGCCGTAGTAGAGGATGGTGTGCTCGTAGCTGGTCAACGTGTGGAGGATGTCAACGAGTTCTTGAGGATTAGTCTGAGCGAGCATGGCGGCAGTCATGATGTCGCGCTGGCTGTTGCGCGGACCATAGACTCCGTATGCGCGCAGACTGTTGAAGCACTGGCGCTGTTCCAGTTTGGCATCGTTTTGTGCCTTTGCCACATTAGCTACGTAAGCTGCGTAAGCCGTGCTGTCTACCTGCACGTTCTTCAGCACGTTCTCCAGCAGAGCTAATGCTTCAGGCATCTTCTCGTCGAGACCGGAGAGTGTGATGGTGGTCTGGTAGGGACCTGAGCCCACGCCGAAGGAGCAGGCGAGGCCGTAGAACTTCTGCTGTACTTGTTCGGCAGTCAGCGAGTCGGTGCCGAGGAGGTCGAGGTAATCGCTGGCTGCATCGATGCGCTTGTCGGCAGCTGTGCCAAAGGGGAGTCGGAAGACGAGATAGAAGATACCGTTCTCGGTGTTCTGCTTATAGATGAGGGGCAGCTTGTGTTCGGGAGCATCATCAATCTTAGATGTCCAATTGGCTTCGGTCAGGTCTTTCTTGAAGTCCACGAAGCGGGGCTGAATCGGTTCGACTTCGGTGTCTTGAATCTCCTTGACGAAGGAACTCATCTGGTCGCGGTTGGCGGGGATGGCAGTGATCTCGGGCTTGTCGATCTTCTTGATGTTCGGGTCGTCGCCCTGACGCTTGAACACGGTGACGAAGTTGTCGGTCAGGTGCTTTTGTGCAAAAGCCACGATGTCTTCCTTTGTCAAGGCGGCGATGCGGTCGATACGCCCTACAAGCTCTTGCCATTCGATGCCATTGATGAACGACTGCTCAAACATTCTCGTGCGTGCCCGGTTGTTTTCCATAGCCCGCATCTCGCGCAGCTTCATGTTGTTGATGATGGCAGGCAGAATGTCGTCTGGGAAGTCGCCGCTCTTGAGCTTGTTCAGCTCAGAGATGAGCAGGTCTCGGCACTCCTCGAGCGTCTGACCCTCTCGTGGCGAACCGCCCATGAAGAAGATGCTGTGGTCGCAGAGCTGGTAGTCACCGGCCGAAGCTTCGAGCATCGTCATCTTCTGGTTGATGTCGAGGTCAATAAGACCGGCACGTCCGTTGCTGAGCACTTCGCTGATGAGCGAGAGTGTGTCGCAGGCTGCGTCCTTGGCTGCCGGGAATGCCCATCCGAGGAAGAGGCTTTCGGCTTCGATGCCGACGACGGCTGTGTCCACGGCGGCTGTCAAGGCGGGCTGCTCATCATATTCCGGTCGCTTGCAGTCGGGGTTGGGCTGCCAGTTGCCAAAGTATTTCTCGAGTATGGCAATGGTCTTGTCGGGGTCGAAGTCGCCAGCCATGAAGATGGCGCAGTTGTTGGGACAGTAGTAGTTGCGGAAATAGTTTTTGATGTTGGTGATTGAGGGGTTCTTAAGATGCTCCTGCGTGCCGATGGTGGTTTGCGTGCCGTAGGGGTGGTTGGGGAAGAGCTTGTAGAGGAGGGCGTTGAGCATCTTCTCGCTGTCGTCGCTCAGGTAGAGGTTGTACTCCTCATAGACGGCTTCCAGCTCGGTGTGGAAGCCTCGGATGACCATATTCTGGAAGCGGTCGGCCTGGATGCGTGCCCAGTTCTCGATCTCATTAGAGGGGATGTTCTCCACATAAACGGTTTGGTCGAAGCTCGTGTAGGCATTAGTGCCGTCGCTGCCGATGAGGGCCATCAGCTTGTCGTATTCGTTGGGGATATTGTATGTAGCAGCCAACTGCGAGACACTGTCGATTTCGTGGTACGCCTGCTTGCGGGCAGCGGGGTCTGTGAGCTTACGGTATGTCTCGAAGCGCTGTTCTATCTCGTCGAGCAGGGGAGCTTCGGCAGTGCTGTCGGTAGTGCCGAACAGCTTAGTGCCCTTGAACATCAGGTGCTCGAGGTAATGGGCGAGGCCGGTGGTTTCGGCGGGGTCGTTGCGGGAACCTGTACGAACGGCGATATTGGCCTGTATGCGGGGCTCGTCCTTGTTGACAGAGAGATATACCTTGAGTCCGTTTTTGAGTGTATAGATGCGCGTCTTCATTGGGTCGCCCTTGACGGTTTCGTAGTCCTGGCGGTTGCAGGAAGTGAAGCCTATGAAGGCTAAAACTGCTGCAATGAGTAAGGTGTTGAATCTTTTCATTTTAAATATTTTTATTTAAATTATTGCTTTATACTATTTAGTCCGCTTGAAAGTGAGGTCAGAGGGGAGCTTCTGCAATTTTTTACCTACAACTTTCTTTAAGGTATTGCCTCCTTTTTGGCGAAGTGTGAGTGTTGAATCGTTCTTGAGCGAGAGTTCAACGGTCTGCGTCTCGGAGCCCAACTCATTGGAGAAATTGACGATGGCGCTGTTGTCGTCCGTCTCGCGGACTGTAGAAACGTACCATGTGCAGTAGAGATCATTGCCGTTGAGGTATCCGTTCAAGGGCCCGAACATGCTCATTCCGGGAACGTTGATGCTCTCTTCGTAGAGATCAACGACGAGCTTAATCTTAAAGTCGCAGCATTCAAACGTACCTTTGAAGGGCTCGCCTGCGGTGACATTTTGCAGCATACACAATGCCAAGAGAAATGCTGTACAAAGTCTTTTCATAATTGATAGTTAATAATTGCGAAACTGTAGTCGTATAATATTCGGTGCAAATTTAGTATAGTATCTTTGAACGGCAAAATTTATAAAGAAATTTTAACCCAAACTCATATAAAGCATTTCCTTTACTCCCCTTGAATAATAAAGGCTTCTTGCTATTTATAGAGGGAATCGGTCGTTAACGTATAACTTCCAATTATAGATTTTGTCTATAAACAGAATTATTGCTGTCCGCTAAAACTCAGATGCGCAATAATCATCGTCCGCATTGCCCATAAACAGGTGTTGCGGATTATTTTTCACGTAAATTTGCCGAAATTATCTGTCACGCTGTCACCGCTCTTGCAAGGTGCTGATTATCTTGCGAGTAGGCGGTGACAGATGGGTGACAGATACCCCTTTTGGTGACAGATAAACCCTCAAAAAGGGCCTTTTATCCAAAATGAGGTTGGATTTTAAATCATAGGTGTCCGCTAAAAATCATTGGTGCTTTCGGCAATCATTAATTCCTCGGGCAGCCGTTGACACTTCTTAGGGAGGCTTGTCTTATGCTAAAAGCCGTAAGTTTAGGCACAAAAGTACGTTTAGCGGACACCCATAATTTTGAATGTTTATTTGGCGAATACAACTGGCCGAAACATTCAACTCAACCGGTCGAAACGCTCAACTCAACCGGTTGAAATGGCAAATACAACTGGTTGAAATGGCGAATTCAACCAATAGTTTTAGGTGTCCCGCCTAGGTGGGACACCTAAAACTATTAGCTCCATAATCAAACGTAAGCAGGGGGTTAGCTCTATGCAACTAATATGTTTTTGCCAAAGATTTAAATGTTCTGGTTTCATTGGCAGTAGATTGTATGCAATAAGCCTCGCAAAGAGATTAACCGTAACTCGTTGTTTCGCAGCTGCAAAGGTACAAACTAATTCGCACTCCTGTAATTTCCCAGGCATATTTCTTATACCGAACTCACGTGCCTTTTAGCATTAGACAAGCCCCTCCTTAAGGAGTGTCAACGGCTGTCCGGGGAATTAATGATTGCCGAAAGCACCAATGATTTTTAGCGGACACCTATAAAGCAGAATAGCGCGCAAGGAGGAAGGAGTAAAGGAGTTCCTCAGTATGGAGCGACCAAAGGTTGGGCAAAGGGGTTACATTACCGGGTGGAAATGGCAGCTATGGCGAGAAAAGGCGGATGAAATGTAATGGTTGCAAGAGCGTGACAGCCCAATGAACAATCGGTTTTAATACTTATTGTGAAATAAAATTATGTAAAATGTTGGCTAAATGCAAGAAATGTTGTACTTTTGCACCCGAAAACATTAGGGAAAGGTCTAAAACCTTGTCAATGAGGCCAGTTTCAGGAAAATACAGATAATGATTGAAGAAAGATTAACCCCCGATTATATATTCGAAGCGAGCTGGGAAGTCTGCAACAAGGTGGGCGGCATCTACACGGTTTTGTCGACTCGCGCCAAGACGTTGCAGGAGACTTTCCCTGACCGTGTCGTGTTCATAGGTCCCGATTTTTGGCAGGATAAGGAAAATCCACTCTTTGTGGAAGACCGTAATTTTTGGGCAGACTGGCGTCGCGAGGCCGCACGTGAATCAATAGGCGTCCGCATAGGTCGCTGGCAGGTTCCCGGCAAGCCTTTGGTTGTGCTTGTAGATTTTAAACCATATTTTGCGAGGAAGAATGACATCTACGGTACGCTGTGGACAGAGTATCAGGTTGACAGCCTGCATGCTTACGGTGACTACGACGAGGCGTCGATGTTCTCTTTTGCCGCCGGTCGCGTTGTTCAGAGTTTCTACAATTATTTCCTCGACGAGACAAAGCGTGTTGTCTATCAAGCTCACGAGTGGATGACGGGCCTTGGCGCCTTGTATCTGCAAAGGTTCGTTCCGGCCATAGCAACCATCTTCACTACTCATGCCACGACGATAGGTCGCAGCATAGCAGGCAACGGCAAGCCACTGTACGACTATCTTTGGGCTTACAACGGCACTCAGATGGCTGAGGAGCTGAACGTACAGTCGAAGCATAGCATTGAGCGTCAGACGGCTCACTATGTAGACTGCTTTACTACGGTGTCTGAAGTGACGGCTCGAGAGTGTGAGGAGCTGCTTGACAAACGCGTGGATGTAGTGCTTCCGAACGGTTTCGAGATGGACTTTGTGCCGAAGGGCGTCAGTTTCGTCAACCGCCGTCGCAAGGCTCGCCAACGGATTTTCGAGGTGGCATCAGCGCTGATGGGCACTCACTTCGATGCGGACACGATGATCGTGGGCACCAGCGGCCGCTACGAATGGAAGAACAAGGGCATTGATGTCTTCACAGAGGCGCTTTGCAGGACACTGCACAACAGTAGCCTCAGCCGTCAGGTGCTGGCACTTATAGAGGTGCCGGCTTGGCAATCAGGTCCGCGCGAGGATTTACAGGAGCGGCTGAAGGCCATGGAGAAGCAGCCGACGTCCCTCACCCGTGAAGGGCTTTCAAACAGGCTTCCGAATCCTTTCGTGACGCATAAGCTGTATGAGCCTGGTTGCGATATGGTGACGCAGATGCTCTACAGGCACGGCGTCAGCAATCGCGAGAGCGCCCGGGTAAAGATTATGTTTGTGCCCTGTTATCTCGATGGGGCCGATGGTATCTTCAACATGCCGTACTACGACCTGCTGCTGGGACTGGACCTCACAGTATATCCTTCCTACTACGAACCTTGGGGCTACACTCCGCTTGAGAGCCTGGCGTTCCGCGTTCCTTGCATCACAACGACACTTGCGGGCTTCGGAATGTGGGCAAATGAGCAGAAAGCAGCTCAAAACAAGGATGCCGACGAATGTTTCCTTGATGAAGATGGAGTGGAGGTCGTTCAGCGTTCGGACTACAACTATGATGAAGTTGCCGAGCGCATCTCTAACGAGATTATAGGTTTTGCCAACCTCGACAGCAAGGCCGTGGAGCAAGCCCGTAAGGCAGCCCGCCAGCTGGCCGAAAAGGCGCAATGGAGATATTTCATTGATTACTACTACGAAGCCTACGACATAGCTCTGCGCAATGCCCGCGAGCGGTTTTTGCGATTAGAGATTAGAGACTAGAGATTATAACATTATTATATATATTTATAACATTTCATTTATGAAAATCAAAGCAAGCAACTCCAACGATGCTCAATGGAAACCAGTTGTCGTCAAGAGCAACATTCCCGAGGAGCTTCAGAAGTTAGAAGAATTGGCTCACAACATGTGGTGGGCGTGGAATCATAGTGCACGCAGCCTATTCTCGCATCTTGATCCGCAACTCTACGAAGAATGCGGTCAGAACCCCGTGCTGCTGCTTGAGCGCATCAGCTACGAGAAGCTGTCAGAGCTCTCGAAGGACAAGGATATCCTTAAGCGCATGAATGACACGTACAAGGAATTCCGCACCTATATGGACGTGAAGCCCCGCACGGACCGCCCGAGCGTGGCTTACCTCTGCATGGAGTATGGTTTGAACCAGGTACTCAAGATTTATTCCGGTGGCCTGGGCATCCTTGCCGGCGACTATATTAAGGAAGCGAGCGACTCTAATGTCGATATGGTGGCCGTAGGTTTTCTCTATCGTTTCGGCTATTTCACTCAGACACTGTCAATGGATGGCCAGCAGATTGCCAACTATGAGGCCCAAAATTTCGGCAGCCTGCCCATAGAGCAGCAGCTGGACAGCGAGGGCAAGCCCGTGGTGATTGACGTGCCTTATATGAACTATCAGGTTCATGCTTACGTGTGGCGAGTCAATGTAGGTCGCGTGAAGCTCTATCTCTTAGATACCGACAACGACCTCAATTCGGAATACGACCGTTCCATCACCCATGCCCTCTACGGCGGTGACTGGGAGAATCGCCTGAAGCAGGAGATTCTCCTTGGCATCGGCGGCGTGCTTCTGCTGAAGAAACTGGGCATCAAGAAGGATATGTACCACTGCAACGAGGGTCACGCTGCACTCTGCAACGTGCAGCGTCTGGCAGACTACGTGAATGAAGGTCTTACCTTCAATCAGGCTCTTGAACTGGTGCGCGCGTCGTCGCTCTACACCGTTCACACTCCGGTACCGGCTGGTCACGATTACTTCGACGAAGGCCTCTTCGGGAAGTATATGAGCGGTTATCCTCAGATTCTCGGTATTACGTGGGATGAATTCATAGGCATGGGCCGTCAAAATCCGGACGACCATGGCGAGCGCTTCTGCATGAGCACGTTTGCTTGCAACACGTGTCAGGAAGTCAACGGCGTGAGCTGGCTTCACGGCGAAGTGAGCAAGAAGATGTTCCAGAATATCTGGAAGGGTTACTTCCCGGAGGAGAGTCATGTAGGCTACGTGACGAATGGCGTTCACTTCCCGACGTGGTGTGCTACGGAGTGGCGCAAGCTGTATTCCAAGCATTTTGCCCCGGAGCACCTTTCAGACCAGAGCAATGAGAATATCTGGCACGCCATCTTCGAGGTGCCCGATGCCGAGATATGGAAGACGCGTATGCAGCTGAAGACTAAGCTGGTGGACTATATACGCGAGCAGTTCCGCGACTCGTGGTTGAAGAATCAGGGCGACCCCTCGCGCGTAGTAAGCCTTATGGACAAGATTAACCCGAACGCTCTGCTGATAGGCTTCGGCCGCCGCTTTGCTACTTACAAGCGTGCTCACCTCCTGTTCACCGACCTGGAGCGTTTGGAGAAGATAGTCAATAACCCCAACTATCCCGTTCAGTTCCTCTACACCGGTAAGGCACACCCGGCCGATGGTGCAGGTCAGGGCCTTATCAAGAAAATCTATGAGATATCTCAGCGCCCCGAGTTCCTCGGTAAGATTATCTTCTTAGAGAACTACGACATGCAGCTGGCTCGCCGTCTCATATCGGGCGTTGACATCTGGATGAACACGCCGACGCGTCCGTTGGAGGCTTCTGGTACCAGTGGCGAGAAGGCTCTGATGAACGGCGTCGTGAACCTGAGTGTGCTCGACGGATGGTGGCTGGAAGGCTATCGCGAGGGTGCCGGCTGGGCTCTTACGGAAAAACGTACCTACGAGAACCAGACCTTCCAGGATCAGCTCGATGCCGCCACCATCTACAGCCTGCTCGAGAACGAGATCATGCCTACGTATTACGCCCGTAACTCAAAGGGCTACAGCCCCTCGTGGATTCAGGTCATCAAGAATTCCATTGCCCGTATAGCTCCTCACTACACTATGAAGCGCCAGCTGGACGACTACTACACTAAATTCTACACACCAATGGCAGCTCGTTACAAGAAACTTCAGGCCAACAACTATGCGATGGCAAAGGAGATAGCATTGTGGAAAGAAGCTGTAGCCGAGCGCTGGGACAGCATCCGCATCGTCAGCACCGAGAAGTGTGATGCACTGATTAACGGTTACGTCGAGGCTGGTAAGAAGTACGACATTAACATCGTGGTTGATGAGGCCGGTCTGGACAACGCCATAGGTATGGAACTTGTAACCCTGACAACCGACAAGAAAGGTGAGGACCATATATATAATGTAGAACCCTTAGAGGTTGTGAAGCGTGAAGGCAATCTCTACACCTTCCACGTTACTCACACCATCAATAATGCCGGTGCTTTCAAGATAGCTTATCGCCTCTTCCCGAAGAACGATTTGCTGCCTCACCGTCAGGACTTCTCCTACGTGAAGTGGTTCCTTTGATGCTTCGCAGAGCGAAGATATTAGAGATTAAAATAAAAAGCGCGGATGCCAAGTCGGCATCCGCGCTTTTCATTTATCGTTTTGAGTTCTTGAAGTGTTGAGCGACCAAAGGTCAAGCGAAGGTGTGTTCTTAATCATAAAGATAGAACATCCGCTCCATCATTTGCCACTTCTCGTCGCTCGTGGCTCCTACACGGCATTGCTGGAAGATGGCCATATAATCTTCCCATTCCTGTTGTCGTGGAAGGGTGGCAAGCTTAGCCATCGCCGTGTCCCAATCGAAGTCGAGCGGTGTTTCTACGATCATGAACAATCGCGTCCCGAGAATGTAAATCTCCATCTCCAGAATACCTACCTGACGTATGCCGTCGCGTATTTCTTTCCAGGCTTCGCTTTGGCTGTGTCGGCGCCGATATTCCTTGATGAGGTCTGGGTCGTCTCGCAGGTCCATCGTCTGGCAGTAGCGCTTGACGGGGACGTTATATCTCCGGACTCTGAAGCCCTCAGTCATGACTTGTTACTATCCGAAGTAACGTTTGTAGAGCCCTTCGAAGCCCTTTCCGTGACGCGCTTCGTCCTTAGCCATCTCATGAACGGTGTCGTGTATGGCATCAAGGTCCAGAGCCTTAGCTTTCTTGGCGATATCCATCTTGCCTGCACATGCGCCAGCCTCAGCTTCCATGCGCTTCTTCAAGTTGGTTTTGGTGTCCCAGACACATTCGCCCAGCAGTTCGGCAAAGCGGCTAGCATGGTCAGCTTCTTCGAAAGCATAGCGACGGAACGCTTCAGCGATTTCGGGATATCCTTCGCGGTCGGCTTGACGTGCCATGGCCAGATACATTCCAACCTCACTGCATTCGCCTTCGAAGTTAGAACGAAGACCGGCAAGGATTTCAGGATCTACGCCTTTTGCAACACCAATGACGTGCTCAGTTACAAACTCAAGGTTGCCATCCTCTTTCAGCTCTTTGAACTTGCTTCCTGGAACTTTACACTGAGGGCAGCGTTCGGGGGGCTCAGGACCTTCGTGGATATATCCACATACGGTGCAAACGAATTTCTTAGTCATAATTGTTTTTGTACTTGGTTTAGGGTTAAACAAAATTTATCTTGTCATATAACTATAGCATCGCAAAGATAGATTAAAAATGTAAACTGCAAAAGAGAAAAGAGGAAAAAGTAAAAAAGAAGTGAAATATTTTTCAACTTTTCACATTTTGGTATATCTTTGCGGTCGTAAACATAAGCCAAAGAAGAAATGAACTACGGATTTGTTAAAATGGCTGCAGGCGTGCCCGAGGTGCGCGTCGCTGATCCAAAATTTAATGTTCAGGCTATCGAGAGCCTTGTCATTCAGGCAGAAGGTCGTGGCATAGAAGTCATCTGTATGCCAGAGTTGTCTCTTACGGGGTATAGCTGTGGCGATCTGTTTGCCCAGCAGCTGTTGCTTGACGAGGCCGAGATGGGTCTTATTCATCTGATGAACTTCTCCCGCTCGCTGGACATAATAATTATTGTAGGCCTTCCAGTTCCTTATAAAGGTTCTCTTTTTAATTGCGCTGCAGTGCTTCAAAAGGGCAAAATACTCGGTCTTGTACCAAAGATTTATCTGCCAAACTATCGTGAGTTCTATGAGGTCCGCTGGTTTGCGAGTGGCTCGGCCTTGAATGCTGATGCCGAAGTGTGGATGTGCGGTCAATTGGTGAAGCTGAGCACTCGTCAGCTGTTCCGAACACCCACGTGCACGTTTGGTGTTGAGCTTTGTGAAGATTTGTGGTCGCCTCTTCCCCCTTCGACCTATCAGACGTTGAACGGCGCTGAGGTGGTGTTTAACTTGAGCGCTGACGATGATGTCGTCGGAAAGTTGAGCTATCTGAAGAGCCTGCTTGTTCAGCAGAGCTCTCGGGCAATCTGCGGTTATGTCTATTGTTCTGCAGGTTTCGGCGAGAGCAGCCAGGATCTTGTCTTCAGCAGTAAGGCTTTCATCATCGAGAACGGCAAGATCCTGGCAGAAGCTCGTCGCCACTCGATAGAGCCTCAGATAGTGGAAAGCGAGATTGATATGGAGCGTCTGCGTTCAGAGCGTCGTCAGAACACGACCTTCGGTGCCACGGCCGCTATTTCGTCGCAAAGAGGTGAGCAGCAATATACGTTCATTGACACGGCACTTATTGGTCAGCATCCTTTCGAAATCAGCCGGAGTTTTGACCCTTTGCCTTTTGTCAGCTCAGGCTCAGACTTAGATGCACGTTGTGAAGAGATTTTTGCGATTCAGGCAGAGGGCTTGGCAAAGCGCTTGCTGCACACGAATACGACAACGGTGGTGATAGGTATCTCGGGTGGCTTAGATTCGACGTTGGCTCTGCTGGTGACGGTCAAGGCCTTTGATATGCTGCAGTTGGATCGTCATGGTATAGTTGGCGTTACGATGCCCGGCTTTGGCACTACCGAACGTACATATAATAATGCTGTAGACTTGGTGCATGCTCTTGGCATCACGATGCAGGAAATCAATATAGGAAAGGCTGTGATGCAGCATTTCGATGATATCGACCACGACCCTCGCCAGCACGATGTCACTTATGAGAACTCGCAGGCTCGTGAGCGTACGCAGATTCTGATGGATCTGGCAAACCAACTGGGCGGGTTGGTCGTAGGCACGGGTGACTTGTCAGAGCTGGCGCTTGGATGGTGCACATATAATGGCGACCACATGTCGATGTATGGCGTGAATGCGGGGGTACCGAAGACACTGGTTCGACATTTGGTCAAATGGGTTGCCAGCGGGGCTAATGCCAGCCGCACTTCGGAGAATGTGGGGACGGTAGCGTCGAGGATTCTGCTTGACATCGTTGACACTCCAATCAGCCCAGAGCTTATACCTGCTGATAGCGAGGGAAATATTACGCAGAAAACAGAGGACTTGGTTGGCCCTTATGAGCTACACGATTTCTTCCTCTATTATGTAATGCGTTGGGGCTTCCGTCCGTCGAAGATTTATTTCCTTGCCACTCTGGCGTTTGCTGGTAAGTATGACGGCGATGTGATAAAGAAGTGGCTGTCAACGTTCTACCGGCGTTTCTTCTCGCAGCAGTTTAAGCGCTCGTGCATGCCTGATGGGCCTAAGGTGGGAAGCGTAAGTCTCTCGCCGCGTGGTGACTGGCGTATGCCGAGTGATGCGAGCCGTGATACTTGGTTAGCAGAATGTGAGACTCTGTAGAGCTTGAACGACGGCTTCAAGCATCTCAACGAGTTCGTCTGGGAAAGCATTAAGACTGGTGCTATCGATGTCGAGAACGGCAATGATGGCACCTGTTTGTTTGTCGTGAACAGGTATGACGACTTCCGACCGTGAAGCCGAGCTGCATGCGATGTGTCCGGGGAATAGTTCGACGTCTGAGACTACTAGCGTATGGTCGTTATCCCAGGCGGTGCCACAGACTCCGCGACCTCGGCGAATGCGCGTGCATGCTGCAGTGCCTTGGAATGGTCCGAGGTGTAGCCATTCGTTGTCGTGTACGATATAGAAACCCACCCAAAAGAAACCGAAGGCTTCGCGCAGGGCCGCCGAGGTATTGGCGAATGTGCTTATGAGATCAGTCTCGCCTTCAATATAAAGGGTATAGTCGGCAAGGAAGGCTTTATATAGCTCATCCTTGCCGAGCGTTGTAGGGTATGTGAATGACTGTTCCATTAATTATTTGGCTGGGGCGAGGTAGCGGTCGCCTGTCGCATCGACGATAGCTTTCCTATAGCGGTTAGGGTAGCCGGTGCGGATGAGAGGTACGTGTTCGCCACCAGCAGTTTTCTTATACTTTCCATCAGCCTCAGGCTTGATAGCCATATCGTTGTATTTCACGATGAGACGCTCGAAGAGCTGACGCCAGCGGTCCATCATGAGGCTTGCTGAGCGTGTAGTGTAGGCTGTAAGATGTTGAATTGCTTGCTCGCGTTGCATGTTCTTGGCTTCATTATCTACCTTCGTCTGCAGAGACTCAAACTCGCTGTCGAGTTTGTCTCTTACGGCCTGCAGTTCAGGGAAGAGTTGACTATAGCGTGGGTAAACAAAGTTGGAGAGTGCATTTGCCATCCAATAGGCGCTCTTGAGAGAAAAGGTGAAAGGGTCAGCTGTTTTTTCGGCATACGGCTCGGGGCACATAGTGGCGCAGCAGTAGACGGGTGTGTATGCTACCATGTTGGCATCATCAAAACCGACCCAAAGGACTCCTCCGATGTGGTCAGGCAACCAAGAACGTAGCTGAGCAAGATAGGTCACAGCCGTCTGTTGAGTGGAGATTGGACGCTCGTTGAAATAGCGTTTGCCGTCGACTTCAAAGTAGAGCGGGGTGGGGCGGTAAGGCGCTTCCCAAGGCCCTGCACCAATGTCCGAAGTCATGTCAAGTGGAGTTCCTTCAAAATGGTCGCGCATGGCCTGTTTGACTTGGTTCAGGGTCACAGGCTTGTCTGGACGAATACACCATGGCATCTCCTCTGTGACTTCTTCTATACCCTGGATATATGAGATATATTTCTCCATACCGCTGGCGCAACGGTTAAAGAAGCTCCATACGCGTGCTTCGCAGATGCGTCGGGCTCCGAAATCGTTTGGAGCATAAGCATCGCGGAATGAGAAGTCTTTGTCTTTTCCTGTAAAGAAACCTTTCTCACGTGCGAAAGAGATTACATCTTTTGAATAGAGGCAAGTTTTCTTATCTTTGAGCGGGAAGGTCGTGATGCGAGCCTGATTGGCATGTCCCGTGATGCAATCGTCCGGCAGACGTCGTGCGACCCATACGGCGCCCTTACGTCCAGGTCCTTTTCCAATAATCTCGAGCACCCAGACCTCATTGGGGTCTGCTAAGGTTATACTCTCGCCCTCCGAAGCATAGCCATAGGTGTCTACGAGCGTTGTCCACACGTCGATAGCTTCACGTGCCGTACGGGCCCGCTGAAGTGTCAAGTACATGAGTGAACCGTAGTCAAGGAGTCCGGTTGTGTCTACGAGCTCTTCGCGTCCGCCGAAGGTCGTTTCCATAATGGCGAGCTGATGCTCATTAATCTGGCCGATGACGTTGTATGTGTATTCTGCTTCGGGTATTTCTCCAAGGTAATTATTTGTTTCATAGTCATAAAGAGCTCTCATCTCCCCTTTAGCATGATGTGCTGCAGGATAGAAATGTAGATAGCCGTATGAACCATAGTCGTCGGCAGAATAGGTTATCATGACGGAACCGTCAGCCGAAGCTCCTTTTCCGACGATGAGGTTTGTGCATGCATAGGCTTTAATAGCCATGAGAGCTGCAAGGATAATAATAGTTCTCTTCATTGCTTTGTGTTTTCTTGTGTGTTGTTAGGGTTGTTATTCCTTTTGCCTTTCCCGCCTTGTCCACGTTTGTGACGTCGTGCAGTAGAGCCTTTATTCGTCATCTGGCTTCTGTCTTCTTCGGCGTGGCTGTTGTGGCTTGAATTTGTATCTCTGGATTGTTTCTTGCCTCCACGCTTACCTCCCCGATGTGGCCCTCGCCTTCGGCCGTGATTGCCAGGCTTCCCAGCTCGTCCAGTGTAGGCCGGTGCGTCACCAAGTTCCTCGGGAACAGGCTCCTTTGGGACTTCTTTTTCAAGGAACCGTTCGATTTGCCGGAAGAGCGGTTGGTCTTTCTCCGAGACAAGAGTAATGGCCTTCCCCCCCTTCCCTGCACGTGCTGTACGACCGATACGGTGGACGTAGTCTTCCTCGTCGTGAGGTACGTCGTAGTTAATGACCATCTGGATATCATCGATGTCAATGCCTCGTGCCACGATGTCAGTAGCGACGAGAATATCTATCTGCCCGCTCTTGAATCTGTACATGACATCGTCGCGCTGCTGCTGTATTAGATCGGAGTGCATCGCTTCGGCGTTGAAGCCTTTGCGCTTGAGCGTTATGGCAACGTCCTTGGTATGCACTTTTTTACCTACGAAGATAATCACCCGTTCAGGTTTCTGCTGCCTGAAGAGGTACTCAATGACTTTGATTTTTTGAGGTTCGTAGCAAATGAAAGCGCTCTGTACAACGCCTTCGGCGGGCTTGTTGAGCGCAATTTTCACTTCTACGGGATTGTTGAGAATCGTTTTAGCAAGCGTTACTATATTGTCTGGCATAGTGGCCGAGAACATTATCGTCTGACGGCGAGTAGGAAGGTGTTTTACGATTTGAATGATGTCGTCATAGAAACCCATGTCGAGCATACGGTCGGCTTCGTCAAGGATGAAGAAGCTGACCTTTGAGAGGTCGACATTGCCCAAAGAGAGATGGCTGATGAGTCGTCCAGGGGTCGCGATTACAACGTCAGCCCCTAAGGACAGAGCACGCTTTTCTTGCTCATATCGTATGCCGTCGTTACCTCCATAGACGCTGACACTGGAGATTCCATCGAGATAGTATGAGAAACCTTCCATGGCCTGGTCGATTTGCTGAGCCAGCTCTCGTGTAGGTGCCATGATGACGCAGTTGATGGCATCGCTGGGATAATCGTGGTCTCGCAGTTGAGAGAGTACGGGCAGCAGATAAGCTGCTGTCTTGCCCGTCCCAGTCTGTGCCACGCCAATGAGGTCTCGTCCATCGAGCAGTGGGGGAATGGCTTGTTCCTGAATGGGGGTGCACTCGGTAAAACGCATATCGTCGAGCGCATCGAGTATGTCGTAGTTAAGGTCTAATTCTTCAAATTGCATAATAAATAAGTGTGAGTATTCGATACCAGCTTGTTTTTAGGCCTTTTGTGCATTGCGGAATAGGTAGATGGCAACGAGGGTAAATATTATATTTGGCAGCCATGCAGCAAGCATCGGAGGCCAATTGCTGTTAATGGCAAATGTAGAACTGACGGTTTGCAAGAGGATGTAAGTGGCAGAGAGTGCGAGACCTAAGCCCAGGGAGGCGCCCATACCCCCTTTCCGCTTCCTGAATGACAGGCAGAGGCCTATCGTAGAAAGAATGAATGCAGCGAAGGAGTCTGCGAATCGTTTGTGGTATTCAACCTCGAACACAGTCACATTGCCGGCTCCGCGCAAGCGTTGTCGGTCGATATAGTCGAGCAGTTCTCTGTTGGTGAAAGTCTGTTGCTGGTTCTTAACAACGAAAAAGTCCTTCGGTTCCATGATTATGACGCTGTCGAGGAAGTGGTGTGTCGTAATGTGTTCGCGCAAGCCGCTCAAGGTTCGTATCTTCACGTCGAAGAGTCTCCAGTGGAATCGTTCGTCTGCAAGGGAATCATACTGAATGCGCTGAGCTGTGAGGTGGCTGACAAGACTCTTGTTCTGGAATTTATCGAGAGAGAAACGGTATCCGCTCTTGCTGCGAAGATCAAAAAAGTCGATGTAAGCGATGACACCTGTGTCGACCTGAAGTTGTATGTGTTCAGAAACCTCTACGCGTTTCTTACTCTTGTATTTCATTTCAAACTCTACGCGTTTCACGGAGCCGCGCGGGATAACTTCGGTGCCGAGAACAAGGCTTAAGACCGCAATAAACATTGATGCTACCATGTAAGGACGCCACAGTCGACGTATGCTCATGCCTGTGCTCATCATGGCAATTATCTCGGAATTCTCAGCTAGCTTACTGGTGAAGAATATCACGGCAATAAAGACAAACAAGGCCGAAAACAGGTTCGAGTAAAAAGGCACGAAGTTAAAATAGTACTTTATCAAGGCCATAGTAGGCGCATGATTCATCGTCAAACGCCCCGAATGCTCAGCGAAGTCAAAGACAACTGCTATAGATATAATAAGAATAATGGAGAAGAAATACGTGCCGAGAAACTTGACGATGATGTATCTGTCAAGTCTCGAAAAGAGAGCCAATCGTATGTTCCGTAGAAAATGTTTCATAGAATAGTCTCGTCAGGACTTATAGCCGTTGTGAGAGGCGAGGAATCATGCGTTCTTTCCACTGACGGAAGTCGCCTTCGATGATGTGACTGCGAGCCTCGCCGACCAAGTGAAGGTAAAATGCGAGGTTGTGGATTGAGCCTATCTCCATGGCCAGCAGCTCTTGCGATTTAAATAGGTGGTGGAGGTAGGCGCGCGAATAAGCGTGGTCGACGTAACTCGTGCCGTCAGGGTCAACGGGGCTGAAGTCGTCGGCCCATTTCGCATTACGCATATTTATGATACCATGGCTTGTGAAGAGCATAGCATTGCGGCCGTTGCGCGTTGGCATTACGCAGTCGAACATATCGACGCCAAGGCTGATGGCTTCAAGGATATTTACGGGAGTTCCGACGCCCATGAGGTAGCGAGGACGGTCTGTTGGCAAGATGCTGTTGACGAGTTCTATCATCTCATACATAACCTCGGTTGGCTCGCCTACAGCCAGGCCACCGATGGCGTTCCCTTCAGCTTCTTTCGAGGCCACGAACTCGGCACTCTGACGCCGCAAGTCACGATATGTGACGCCCTGTACTATAGGGAAGAGGCTTTGGTGGTAGCCGTAGAGGGGCTCTGTTTCACGATAGCGCTTAAGACAGCGATCCAGCCAGTTGTGAGTCAGTGCCAAGCTCTTCTTGGCGTAGTCGTAAGGTGCAGTGCCCGGCGGGCATTCGTCAAACGCCATCATGATATCTGCCCCTATCGAGCGCTCAATGTCGATGACACGTTCCGGAGAGAAAAAATGCTTAGAACCATCTATGTGGCTTCGAAACTCACAACCCTCTTGACGTAACTTTCGGATACCTGTGAGCGAAAATACCTGAAAGCCACCGGAATCCGTGAGCATTGGCCTGTCGAATCCGTTGAACTTATGCAGCCCTCCGGCACGCTCCAGTATCTCCGTGCCGGGACGAAGATAAAGATGGTAGGTGTTGCCTAAGATAATCTGGGCCTTGATGTCATCCGTCAGTTCACGGATTTGAACACCCTTGACAGAGGCTGCCGTCCCAACGGGCATGAATATCGGCGTCTGGATATCGCCGTGGGCTGTATGGATGATTCCGGCACGAGCAGAGCTTTGAGGGTCTGTATGTTCTAATGTATATGTCATCTCAATGTCATAAAGTATGTTTAGGTCTCATCACTTCTTCTCTTCATCGAAGTCGAAGTGTATAGGATGCGCCACGCGTTCTTTCAACAGCGAGAAGTCTAGGACCTCAAGTACGTTGTTCACATAGTGGAACGTCAGACCCTTAATGTATATGTCGTCAATTGCCTCTATGTCCTTGCGGTTGTCCTCACAGAGAATGATATCTGAGATTCCTGCACGCTTGGCCGCCAGAATTTTCTCCTTGATTCCGCCAACGGGCAACACCTTGCCACGAAGAGTAATCTCACCTGTCATGGCGACGCCTTTACGAACTTTTCGCTGGGTCAGTGCAGATGCCAGCGATGTCGCCATAGTGATGCCAGCGCTCGGGCCGTCCTTAGGGACAGCACCCTCGGGTACGTGGATGTGGACATCGTAGTGGTTAAAGATGCGAGTGTCTACCCCTATTTCCTCTGAATGAGCTTTTATGAACTCCATGGCAAGCATTGCGCTCTCCTTCATGACATCGCCAAGGTTACCCGTCAACGTCAGTCGCTGTCCCTTACCCTTGCTCAGGCTGGTCTCAATATAGAGGATCTCGCCTCCAACGCTCGTCCAGGCAAGTCCTGTCACGACTCCAGCAAAGCCGTTGCCCTGATATGTGTCGCGTTGATATTTGGGCTTGCCAAGAATCTTTTCTATATCCGTAGCAGACACGTTCTGGGCAGGGAACTCGTGGAAACGCTCATAGTTGAGAACCGACTTGCGGAAAAAACGGTCGAGCTCTTTCTCCAGTCCACGAACACCGCTCTCGCGAGTGTAGTTCTCAATCAGAAATTCCAGAGTAGACTTGCCAAGTTTGATGCTCTTATCTGTGCCCAGGCCACAACCAGCTTTGACCCGTGGAATCAAGTGACGTTTCGCTATCTCCACCTTCTCCTCTGTGATATATCCGTTCACTTCTATCAGCTCCATACGGTCTAATAACGGCTTTGGAATTGTCGAGATAGTATTTGCTGTAGCAATAAACATAACATCAGACAGGTCCACGTCAACCTCAAGGAAGTTGTCGTGGAAAGCTTTGTTCTGTTCAGGGTCAAGTACTTCTAACAATGCACTCGCAGGGTCGCCGTTATGAGTGTGTTCCGTGATCTTATCAATCTCATCAAGGACGAACACGGGGTTGCAAGAGCCAGCTTTAATCAGGCTTTTCACGATTCTGCCTGGCATAGCACCTATGTACGTCCGACGGTGCCCACGGATTTCCGCCTCGTCATGAAGTCCTCCCAAGGAAGCACGGACATACTTGCGATTCATCGCATCTGCAATGCTGCGGCACAAAGATGTCTTTCCCACACCCGGAGGACCATAAAGGCAAAGAATCGTTGGACGAGCCTTGTCCTTACTGTGGTAGCGAACGGCGATGTGCTCCAGGATGCGCTCCTTGACATCCCGCATGCCATAGTGGTTCTTTTCCAAGAGTGTCTCAGCCTTGTGAAGGTTGTAGTTTGGCTTAGTACGCACGTTCCAGGGTATCTTGACGAGTGTTTCTAAATAAGTGAGCTCTACTTGGTAGTCTGGGCTCTGAGGATTCATTCGTTCAAGTTTCTCAACTTCAGCTGCAAAGGTATCTCTGACACTAGCATCCCACTTTAGGTCAGAGGCTTTGGCACGTAGCTTGACTACATCGTTGCGTCCTGTTGTCCCCAGCTCCTCCTGAATGTTCTCAAGCTGGCGCTGAAGGAAATAGTCACGCTGCTGCTTGTCGATGTCTACCTGCGTCTTCTTGCGAATGTCATGGCGAATATGAGCAAACTGCAACTCGCGGGATATCTCGCGCAAGAGATCCGTAGCACGGGCGATAGGACTATTCTGCCTCAGAAGATTTATCTTAACCTTTACGTCAATAGGAATATTAGCACAAACGAAGTTAACAAAAAATGGCAACGTTGAAGCATTGTTCAATGCAGGTAACGCGTCCCCGCTAATGTCGTCGTTCAACTGTATGTACTCGCGCATTTGACTTAGCAGTGTGTCACAGAGCAACTTGTACGTCTTGTCTTCCATCTCAGAGAAATTCTCTTGTATAGGCTTAACAGTTGCCATTAGAAGGCCGTCGGACAAATTAAAGTTCACAATCTCCACAGGGGAAAGCCCCTGAACAATAGCTGTCGTTGTGTTATCGGGCATCTCAAAAATCCTGATTACACGGGCGACCACTCCTATATCGTAAAGATCCGAACCTTGAGGCGATTCCACCTCTGGAGAACGCTGGGTTGCACACAGCAGAGGCCTACCGTCATCAAAAGAGCGCTTGCAAATACGCATAGAACCTACACGACCGACAGAGATTGGCAGTATTACACCCGGGAACAGCACTAAGTCGCGAAGTGGCATCACGGGCAATATGTTATCAAACTGAGTCTCGTAGACTGAACGCTCGTCGCCATCATATTCGGCGATGAATGAAAAAGGGTTATTGTTCTCTATATTCATTTTATTTTATATCCCTGATTTTCTAATCCCTAATCTCTAATCCTTATTTCTGATAAGGTAGGATGAGACACCTCTCACTGCTGAAAGACAAAGTAGACTGCAAGAACAAGACACACAAAAGCCGCAATGTGGTTCCAATGCAAGCTCTGACCCTGAAACAGCACACCTACAATAGACGTGAAGATAGTCAGGGAAATCACCTCCTGAATCACTTTCAGCTGAACGAGCGTAAACGGACCGCCATTACCTACGAAGCCGATGCGGTTTGCAGGTACGGCAAAACAATATTCTATAAACGCTATACCCCAAGAAAATGTTATCACGCCAATCAAAGGCCACGACGTCGAAACGCCCGCCTGCTGGAGGCGCAGATGACCATACCACGCAAGGGTCATGAAGATATTGCTCGTCACAAGAAGAAGGATTGTTTGAAGTGCTGGCATAATCTTTATAAGAGATTTTATTCTTTTTTCGCGGCAAAATTACTGCTTTTTCTTCAAAATATCTTATCTTTGCACCGGAATTTTTTAAAACAACTCAATTATTAGTCGGCATGCAGACTTGGAATGAACAACTAATCGTCGAACAACTGCGCAACAACCGAACGCGGGAGAAAGCTTTTACTCTCCTTGTAGATTACTATAAGGAAAGACTCTACTGGCAGATTCGGCGCATGGTCATCTCGCATGACGATGCTGACGATGTCCTTCAGAATGTATTCCTCAAAGCATGGACCGGCATAGACACTTTTCGAGCCGACGCAAAACTCTCAACATGGCTTTTCAGAATAGCTGCAAACGAGACACTCAACTTCATCGAGCGTAAAAAAAATAACATTAGCATCGATGACGAGGCAGCAGCAACGCTCGCAGCAAACCTACAAAGCGACCCATATTTCGACGGAGATCAAACAGCCATACAGCTACAGCAAGCCATTGAAGAGCTACCACCTAAGCAGAGGCAGGTCTTCTTGCTCAAATATTTTGATGAAATGAAATATGAGGATATGAGTGCCATCCTCGGTACCAGCGTAGGAGCACTCAAAGCATCATACCATCACGCCGTAAAAAAAATATCCGACTTTTTTACAGCGCTTGATTAAACCTTTTACTCAATACCCCCTCTATATTAATAAAGAATATACGCCACACCAGAACCTGCAGAAACAATAATCTCATAGCAATGGAAGATTTCAGCATAATAGACAAAATCGCTCAGGACAAGAATCCTTTCCGAACGCCGGAAGGCTATTTCGAGAGTCTTACGCAGAGGACCATGCAGCGCATCCAGCAAGAGCCGGCAGCAAAAGACCTAAGGCCAACAGTTGCACGTCAACGCCGCTTGCAACTTCCCAAATGGGTGGCTGCTGCCAGCATAGCTGCAATAACCATAGCAACATCAACCTATCTCTTCAACTCGCTTCGGACAACGACAGAAGCCGCACAAGCCTATAACGCAGAAGCGCTTTTCAACGATGACATGCTCGAGCAAGCTCTTGACTACGAAATAGCTGCCGGAATAGTCGATAACAACAAAATTCAATACTACCTCACTGAGGCTGAATAACACACCACTCAACTACTCATCTCCATCCAGGGGGAAAAAAAGGACAGCGACTATCGGGCGAGCTCGCCCGATGCTTCGAGAAATTTCAACTTTCAACTATCAACTACGGCTACAGGCCGTTATCCTTATTATGAAACGCATAACCCTCATCATTTTCGCACTCTCGCTTACTCTCATCGCCGCCGCACAAAACTCACCACAGCCGCGGCAGCCACAGTTTGACCCTCACAAGTTCCAGCAAATAGTCGAGGAGAGGCTCACACGTGCCGCCAACCTTACACCCGAAGAGCGTAGTGCCTTCTTCAATATTTACAATGAGCTCCGAAATAAGCAACGAGATATGGGACGACAAATCCAGCAACTCAAAAAGAACAGCGAAAACAAGGAGCCCGACCAAATTATCAATAAGATTAACACCATCAAAATAAACATGGCCAAGCTCGAAGCAGAATATTACAAACGAATGCTGAAAGCAATACCACCAGAAAAAGTCCTCAAGGTCATGAAAGCAGAGGATGAGGTATATCGAAGCATGGTGCAGCGCCGCAATGACGAACAAACACACCGACACGATAGAGGAAAAGGGCCAAGACCAAAACGGCCACAAGGTGCTGGCCGCAGCCCTGTACGAGGTGAGCATTAGACATAACTTATCATAATAATTTAAACCGCAACAGGTGATAATTCACTTGTTGCGCTTTATTTATTAAAAAAATTATGCCTTTTTGAATACTCATAATAAATTATTTGTATTTTTGCACACGAAAAGCAAAAATGATGGAAGAATCAATGTATCAGACGCTGCTCTGCCTACCTCTTTTCCAAGGACTAAGCCGAGAAGACGTCACACGCATTATTGAGTCCACAAGACTCGACTTCTCCACGCTCAGAAAAGGAGAAGTGTTGTGTCGTCAGCAACAGATATGCGATAATATTCATTTCGTCATCGAGGGCGATATCATTTCCCACACCGCCGCCTTCAACAATAAATGGGCTTTGCAAGAACAAGTGGGAAAGAAGGGCGTCTTAGGACTCGAAGTGCTTTATGGCAGACAACGAACATATAACTCAACATACATCGCAAACGGCACTACACGCATTCTCAGTATTGATAAACGAACAGCCGGAGCTCTTTTCAGATACTTTGAAGTAATGCAGATCGGAGCTTTTAATCAACTCACTACGGCTCTTGCCACACAAGAGCGGCTACTTTGGATGCCACCTGCCATCACTCTACGACAGAGACTCGTGAGATTCATGATGGCACACGTCAAACATCCTGCAGGATGGAAACGATTCGACATCTCGATGGCTACTCTCGGACAATACCTTGGTGAAGACCAGAGGCGAATAAGCAAAGCACTGCATGAGATGCAAAACGACAAATTGATCTCTCTCTCACGTCGGGCTATTGAGATTCCTGCGTTTGAGAAACTACTCCAAAATTGAAAACATCTTTTACGTGAATAACATGAATGATTCCAGCAATAACAACCCCCTATTTAATAAAAACTACGGCACCCCACATAACACGCCCCCATTCAACCTCATCCGGTTCGAACACTTCGAGCCGGCTATCATGGAGGCTATTAAACGAGATAATGAGTTCATAGAACGTATCGTCAACAACCCTGAGACACCAACTTTCGACAACACTATCGGCATCACCACGCCTGATGACATGCTCGAGCGAGTGACGAGGATATTCTTCAACCTCCTATCAGCTAATACAGATGATAAGTATGATGCGCTCGCACAGAAATTGTCGCCGATACTCACACAGCATGCTAACGATATTATATTTAACAAACAATACTTCCAACGGGTAAAATATGTCTATGAACTCTATAACAACGGCCATGGCAACAATAATGCTCAGCAGCAACGACAGCTCTCAAACGAGGAAAGTATGTTACTGCGAAAAGCATACGAAGGCTTTAGGCGAGCAGGCGTAGAACTGCCACAACAAGAGCAGGACAAACTTAGGGAAATCTACTCGCAGCTCAGCATCCTCACACTGCAGTTCTCACAGAACCTGCTCAAAGAGACGAAAGCGTTCGAACTTCACATAACAGACCCAAAAGACATAGAGGGACTTACCCCGACCGCCATTGAAGCTGCTGCATGCGCTGCAAAAGAGAAAGGTGTCGACGGGTGGATTATCACGCTCAACGCTCCGTCATACGGACCTTTCATGACCTATGCCGACAACCGTGACCTACGCAGACAGCTTTACCTCGCAAAAAACACGCTCTGCTGCCACGGCGGACAGACCGACAATAGGGAAATCCTCAGACAAATAGTAAACCTCAGACTCGAGAAAGCTCAACTGCTTGGATTCAAGACTTACGCTGACTTCGTTCTTGTTGAGCGGATGGCAGAGAATCCACAAAAGGTTTACCAACTCATCGACGAACTGTTTAATGCATATATACAGCCTGCACGACATGAGGTACAAGAAATAGAGGACTTTTCACATTCAATCGAAGGCGATGACTTTAAGCTACAGCCCTGGGACTTCTCTTACTATTCCCAAAAATTACGGAAACAGCTGTTCGACATCGACAGCGAGATGCTACGTCCGTACTTCGAGCTCTCAAAAGTCAGGGATGGAGTCTTCAACCTTGCTACACGTCTCTATGGCATAACGTTCAAGCCCAATGCTGATATTCCCGTATACCACCCTGACGTTGAAGCATACGAGGTCTTTGATACTGACGGCTCATTCCTTGCCGTACTTTACACAGATTTCTATCCACGAGAAGGCAAACAAAGTGGAGCTTGGATGACATCATTCAAAGAGCAGTGGATGGGCAGAGACGAGAACGAAGGACCGACAGCCCCCCTCAAAAACAGTCGGCCACACGTCTCGCTCGTAATGAACTTCACAAAGCCGTCATCCACAAAGCCCGCCCTGCTCTCGCTCGCAGAAGTCGAGACTCTGCTGCATGAATTCGGGCACGCACTCCACGGGATATTCTCAAATACCCATTTTGCCTCGCTTTCTGGGACAAACGTATACTGGGATTTCGTAGAGCTTCCGTCACAACTGATGGAAAACTTCGCAATACAGCCCGAATTTCTCGACACTTTCGCACGACACTACCAGACCGGTCAACCCTTGCCGAAAGAATATATCGACAGGATTATCGCAAGCAGGAACTTCAATGTTGCATACGCCTGCGTCAGACAACTGAGTTTTTGTTTGCTCGACATGGCATACTACACTATAAACGAGCCTCTTCATACAGACATCACTCTCTTTGAACATCAAGCCTGGGAAAAAGCCATACTCCTGACCGAGGTGGATGGAGCTTGCATGTCAACGCAGTTCTCACACATCTTTTCCGGAGGATACGCCGCGGGATATTACTCCTATAAATGGGCTGAAGTGCTCGATGCCGATGCATTCGCCCAGTTTAAAAAAGCAGGTATCTTCGATCATACTACAGCACAGCGATTCCGAGAGGAAATCCTGTCAAAAGGCGGAACCGAGGATCCCATGACACTATACAGGCGATTCCGACAAGGGGAACCTACTATACAGGCATTACTCGAGAGAAACGGTATTCTAAAAGACAAACAACAACAATAATTATGAATCATCCCAATCAAGTATTAGACAAGAGATACCTCCGCATGGCTCGCATCTGGAGCGAGAACAGCTATTGCCTGCGGCGACAGGTAGGAGCCCTCATCGTCAAAAACAAAATGATTATTAGCGACGGATACAATGGTACGCCTTCAGGATTCGAAAACGTATGCGAGGAAGACGGCGTGACGAAGCCTTACGTTTTGCATGCTGAGGCTAACGCCATTACCAAGATAGCACGTTCCGGCAACAACTCTGAGGGAGCAACTCTCTATGTGACGGACTCACCGTGCATAGAGTGCTCTAAACTCATCATACAAGCTGGGATAAAGCGCGTCGTATACGCTCGCGACTATCGCCTCACCGACGGAATAGACCTCCTCAAGCGAGCTAACATCGAGGTCCTGCACTTGAATATTGAAGAAGATTGAATTGCAAATACTATTCTTATGAACGTTTTCATTAAGCCAGATGAGCAGAATGATGCTCACATCAATTCTGCCATGGCGAAAAAAGGTCAGATGAAATCCAACGCTAAGTCCAGACTTGTCCCACTGCTTCTTGCTCTCGCAGTTGTCATAGGCATTATTATAGGCACGTTCTACACCAGTCATTTCTCAGGTAGACGCCTGAATATCATCAACACTGGTAGCAACAAGCTCAACTATCTCTTGCAGATTATCGACAACAACTACGTTGACACCGTAAATACCGCAGAGCTCATCGAGAACGCTATGCCGCAAATCCTTGCCGAACTTGACCCACACTCAAGCTACATCAGCCCAGACGCCGCAGAGGAAAGCGTAGAGGAATTGAAGGGCTCATTTTCCGGCATCGGTGTGAAGTTTACGGTTCAGCGCGACACTGTAGCAGTCATGAACATCGTAAAAGGAGGACCGGCAGAGCGTGTCGGGCTTTTGCCTGGCGACCGTATCATCGCCGCCGATGACTCCACACTCATCGGGCTCTCTGACCATGATATCATACGTCGCCTTCGCGGACCAAAACGTTCTAAAGTCAGACTCACCATATTACGTAGAGCTCAGGCCGAACCTCTATATTTCACTCTTACGCGCGACGACGTACCTGTTCAGAGTGTCGAGGCGGCATTTATGCTCAACAACCAGACTGGATACGTCTCTATCCAGAACTTCGGCGAGACAACTTATCCAGAAATGCTCACCGCTCTCGCACAACTTAATGCCGAAGGGATGCGTAATCTCATCATAGATCTGCGGGGTAACCGAGGAGGATATATGCAAACGGCTATTCTCATTGCCAACGAGTTCCTGCCCGCTGGGCAGCTCGTAGTATACACCGAAGGTCGGAAGTCGCCACGAGAGGAATATCGGACTGACGGCCACGGCTCCTTCCAAAATATGCCACTCGTCATTCTCGTCGATGAGATTTCCGCATCCGCTTCTGAAATCCTTGCCGGTGCCATCCAGGACAATGACCGAGGCACCATAATAGGCCGTCGTACATTCGGCAAAGGACTTGTGCAGCAACCTATAGAATTCAAAGACCACAGTATCGTAAGGCTCACGGTCGCGCGCTATTATACGCCTTCAGGCAGATGCATTCAGAAACCATACGTAAAAGGGCACGATGAAGACTACGAGAACGATATCATTGCACGTTACGAGCGAGGTGAATTTTTCTCCGCCGATAGCATACATCAAGAAGGTCCCGAGTACCACACACGTCTGGGACGGACCGTATTCGGAGGTGGCGGTATAATGCCTGACATCTTCGTGCCCGAAGATACTTCTTTCTATACAAGCTATTTCAAAGAAGCCGTATACAACCAGCTGACCATTCAGTTTGCTTTAGCATATACCGAGCAGAATCGTCCGAAGCTTGAAGCACAGAAGACCGTGGATGAACTCTGTCTCTATCTTGATAGGCAAGACATCGTCGGGCTTTTTGCTGATTTTGCTCAAGAGCATGGTCTGAAGAAGCGAAACCTGATGATCCAGAAGAGTATGCCATTGCTGAAGAGAAACTTATACTCGAATATTATCTATAATGTTCAGGAGCAGCAGTCCCGACTTCAATATCAGGCGCCAGACGATCCGGCTATTAAGCAAGCTCTGGATCTTTTCAGGGAAGGGAAATCATTGCCTTGAAAATAATTGCCTCTCCTAAATGCTCCCCTAAAGGGAAGAACTTCTGCTCAAGATCCCCCTTCTCTTCAGGGGAGGGAACAGGGGCTTCGTTCTGCTCACCTGACTTAAAGAAAACGTTCGTCTGACTAAAGAAAATCATTTCCTTCATCCCATAGGAAAAGAAAAATACATCTTCGTTTACACTTTTTTCTGAAAAAGCTATGTCGGTATAAGATTTTCGTTATATATTTGCCGACGAAAATAATGCGCAATAATCCATGGTAGCCATGTCAAGTGGCTTAATCAGGATTATTGCGCAATTTTATTTGAGCGATATCCGTGAGTTAAATTATTGAAATTCATTGACTCTCCCCTATACCTCTAAAGGGAAGGGGGATTTGGAGCAGGAGTCCTTCCAATTAGGGGTGGATTAAGGAGAGGCAATGAAAACGTTCTTTTACTTATTGTTTATCGCTATTTATTATGCTTAATCGAATTTCATTCAAGCGGCCGAAAGTAAATTGTCTGTGCCGCTGTATGCCCAACGGAGTCATTAACATTCTTCAGTATGACTATCTTCATGATGCGTTTTTGGAGACCTGTAGGAATATTAGTATGAGCCGAAGCACGAGCCGCATATCGTCCATGGCCGTCAGAATAGGGGAGATGTTGGAATCGTGCGGTCACCTCGTTCTGGCGCTCAGAGTCTATGAACAGGCAATTAATACTATAGAGTTAATCGATGCGAGTCGAGCCGAGGATTACTACGAATGGGGCCCGTTGCCAGGTAACCCTAATCACCGCTACTGGAGCGAGCGCATGAACGACGCCGATGCTCTTGAAATAGCGGTTGCATTTGACGCCTTGTATCATAAGTTAGGCATGCCTGGCTATGCTCATCAAGTTCGTCTTGTGCGCTTAAAGTACGAATTGTTATTCCGTTCGGTTTATTCGGCTTGCCTGTAGACAACTGTCTATCAGGCAGGCTTTCCCGAGAAGACACTAACACTTTTCCCACTTAACCCATTGGAAATATGAGTATTGAGTTGAGATATGTGAAGCTTTCACCGCCACTCCCTGTCAATCTTTGTCACAGCCGTCACCGCTGCTTTCGCAAGTCGTTTTTCTTGATGCGACCAGTCGCATAGTCTGATACGACCAGTCGCATAGTCTGATACGACCAGTCGTGTAGTCAGATTCAGCCAGCTGTATATGTAAATTCAGCCGGCTGTATATGCAAATTCAGCCAGCTGTATAGTCTGATCCAGCCGGCTGCATGAAATCAAAGAAATAAACACTGAGTCCACTTGACAAAGCGAGTTATGCTCAGTCGCAACACTACACGGCGCATATTCTCAATGTATTCAACCTTTTGAGAGTTGTATAATCTGACGAATCTTTTTCAAGTTCAAGTTTCGTCAGGTATTCAAGTTATATTGTCATTTCGCTGTCAGCACTTGTGAGTCAATAATCTAATATTTCTGTCTCTTAACACCAATACCATGATGTTTAGTGTATTAGAATAGAATCGGTGATGAACTCAGAACGTGAACGCAATCGTGGATTTTTCCCTGAAGAGGGTAGTGGTGTGGCTCCCGAGTGTGATGGCGCAGCTCCCCTATATGCAGCCCATCGTGCCAGAATCTGGCGAACATATCCCGACGTTTCGCTCCCACGCAGATAGCCATACTTGACAACGGGGTCACGATAGTAGTTTGGTTCTGCGAGCTTTAGGATGAAGACGTCAACATCCGCCCATCGCCGGGGATTACGTCCATGTTTCGTTGCGAGCGCCATGGCATCCCGCACGTGGCCAGGTCCTCCGTTGTAGGCGGCGAGCACGAATTTAATGCGTTCTTGCGGATTGGTGATGTCCGCGAATTGTCCGTTAAGGAGGCGCAGATATCGTGCTCCGCCATCTATATTTCGTTCCGGCTCGAATACCTGAGCCAGGGATAATCCCATGCGAGCTGATGTGGCTGGCATAAGCTGCATTAGGCCTTGTGCCCCTGCCCATGATACTGCTCGCGGGTCGAATGCAGACTCTTGATAGCACTGTGCAGCTAAGAGTCGCCAGTCCCAGCCCACAACGGATGAATATCTGATGAAGTACTCATCCCATTGGCTGATAATACCTTTTTGACGAGAGAGCATTGGGGGCCTCAAGCTGAGTTTGGCCTTAGGTCTTGGACGTGTACGCTGAAGCTCCAATTCAAGATAATGGCTTCGCGTATCATCGGTCCACCAATCGGAGACTGATGCGAGGAGGGTAGGGGAGTCGTTGCGTAAGGTCCATTCGTCATGCACGGTGGCAAAACCTGTACTCTGCGGTAGTTTTGCGGCAACCATATCAACTTCTCCAGAGGTGAGACGGCGAATAAGCTCGGATGTGTCGTTGGCTATTTCCATTCGCAAGCGTGCTCCGATGCTTCTGGCATAGGCTTCGGCGATATGGTATTGAAGTCCGAACCCTTGGCCACGATATTCGTAATAGGTGTCTGGCCCTGACAGGGTCGCTACGATAATCTCGCCAGCCGATTGAATGTCAGCAAGGTCATAGTCGGCTGTGTCTTGCGTCTGGTCTGATTGTCCAAACATGACAGATGGCATCGTCTTGTGCTCGCGGCAGGAAGTCACGAGCAACAGAGGCAATGCCATCAGTAGATATAGAAATAAGGTTTTATGGTTATACACTAAATATTATGGTTTGAGGCGATGAATAATATATGTTCGCATAATGTCAATGGCCTTCTGGTTGTTGCCGCCCTGAGGGATAATAAGGTCGGCATATCTTTTGGTTGGTTCAATGAACTCAAGATGCATGGGCTTTAGGACATCGATATATCGGTCCATAACCATTTGAGCTGTGCGACCTCGCTCGGCCATATCGCGTGAGATGACCCTTATGAGGCGGTCGTCGGGATCGGCATCTACGAAGATTTTCAGATCCATCAAGTCTCGTAGCTCCTTGCGGCATAATGCCATAATGCCTTCTATGATAATCACCTCGCATGGCTCAATGTGAATAGTCTCAGGCAGCCGGTTGCTTTCGAGATACGAATATGTCGGCTGTTCAATGGGACGTCCTGACCTCAGTTCGTTAATCTGGTGAATCAGCAGCTTCCAGTCGAATGCGTTGGGATGGTCAAAGTTAATCTTTCGTCGCTCTTCCATTGGAATCCCTGTGTTGTCATTGTAGTATGAGTCCTGTGGAATGACAGCAACCTGTGAGTTTGGCAGTGATTCTACGATTTTGCGGACAACGGTTGTTTTCCCTGAGCCAGTGCCTCCGGCGATACCTATAATATACATAGATGATTGATAATTAAAAATTTTTATCTTACAATAACTTTCTTTCCGCCTGCGATATATATGCCTCGAGGCAGATTGATGGTTGCTGTAGCTCCTTGCTGGACGTAGACCTTGGCTACGTTGCGACCATCGAGAGTGTAGATGTGGACAGAAGCACTTGAAGTGGGTGCTGAAATGGACAGGACACCCTGTCCGGCATGGAGCAGGAGTTGAGTGTCCTGAGATTTGCAGTCTGTCTGTGAGATGCCTACAGTCTCTCCTCGAGCCTGTGTGAACTGTGATACTTCTTCGCGCGTGAGAATAAGCCATCGCTGCGTCGTGGCGTCGTCAGTATGGCTGAAGTTGGTTGCTGCGGCACCAGTCGTCGTTGCATTGACGGCCTTGTAGTCGCCGGGTGCTACGAGCCAATAAGACGAAGAGGCGAAGGTATAGTCGTCAATGGACGTTTGGTTGCGTGAGCCCAGCAGCTGGTATGTAGCGTTATTCTTGTTGGATGAAAGAGTGCCGCTGTGTCCGATGCTCAGATATTTACCGGTAGCAACGTTCTTGAAGGTATAGTAGCACGTGGTAGGATTAAATTCCACAAACCATGCACATGAGTCGTTAGCAAAGGCTTCATCGGCCGTCATCGGGCTCAGGGCAACAGTAGAAATTCCGCTCTGTCGGAGGTATGATGTAGCCAGGCCGCGGCCTTTGGACTCGCTCTTAATATAATATCGCTGCTCATCGTCCTGCGTGAAGGAATAAGCTGGCTTCATGAAACTCATATTAGGAGTCTTTATTGCATCCTCTGCCAAGGCACCTACTATAAGCGCGTTTGCACGGTACAGAATCGGGCTGCCTGTATCCTCGCCTGCTCCGTTTATGCCGTATGGCCACAAATGGATATTATCGCCATGAAGCTTGGCTGTTGCATTATTATCGAGGAATTGCATAACGCGGTCCACGCGTGGGCCGAGCCAGTCGCCACGGTCGCCGTTGGTGCGATATATTGGGTTGACCCACTCGGTGTAGTTGATGACACCTTGGCCATGAGAACCCTCGTGCAATACGGTTCCCGTACGCTGGTAGCCAGCGTTCTGGCTGATTCTCATATATCCGCCGTATGAGCAGTCGGCTGTGCCGTCGCCGGCACCTGCGCCCGGTACGTAGTGTGCACTGAGGTGGAAGTCACGCAGTCCAGTGATATTATTCCACATCCATACGGCTTCTTCGCAAGCTGCTTTGATGCGAGCGTTTGTAGCATCGTCGCCAGCATTGTCATAGTCGTAGCCAACATTGCCGAGTGGACGGGTCACAGTCTTCACGACATCGCCGTAGGCCAGTTTGTATCCTGAAGTAATAATGTATGCTCTTACGTAGTACACCGTTGCGGGCTTCATACCTGCCATGACGTATATGTCTCCATTGTTGCTATATGTTTGGCTGCTACGACCATCGGATATCGTGGGCTCGGGATTCTCGCTGTAGCAGAAACCCTTCTCCTTAGCAGAGCCTGTGAAAGAGCCTCGGGCAAAGATTTCTGTAGCACCCTGAACAACGCTTAACGTTCGTGCTGAGGGATCTGCACCCGTGCCGTTGGCGATTCTGTATAATAGGGTAGCGTCATCCATAGCTTTTGCGGCTGCTAACATCTCTTCTGGTGTGGCGTCATCATTGTCTCTGACAGCCTCTGCCACAGCAATTGCTTTGGCCAGGTCTTCAGCACCTTCTTTACCGCTGGTGTCGATACGTGCTGCTATGTTAATAGCTCCTTTAAGAGTACCCTTGGCTTGATAGCTCTCGGTTGCTGCATCATATGCCTTCTCGAGAGCTTCCTTTACGGCTTCAATATTATCATCTGTCTCTAATTTAAGCAGTTGCGTAGCGGCTTCCGATGCCTCTTGGAGGACTGTGAGATAGGCTTTAGCCATGTCTGAACCAAGTCTAACTGATGCTTTTGAGTTTAGCGATTTCAACTCTTTCAGGGCTTCATTGTTAGCTTTAGCAGCAGAAAGGGTAGTGGCTAACTCTAATGCTGCATTATACATTTCATCGTCTGTTGCGCTGTCAGTAATCTTCTTGACGGCCTCGATAGCATTCAGCAAGTTTTGCTTAACGCCAGGCTGGAGTCCTGCATTTGATGACTTTTCAGTTGTAGCTATGAAAGCTTCAGCGCTTTCTATGGCTTCTTGCAGCAACGTCACTTCTGTGTTAACATAATATAATCGGAAGTTGTCGACTGCAATCCAGTTGCCAGAGGCATTAGTTGCCTGAAAGCCAATTGTCACGTCATCGCCATTTGTAGTAAAATTTACGATATAAACGTTGGCGGATGTCACAGTTGTAGAATTGGAAGTCTTATAGGCATAGATAATAGCTCCGGTCTGGGCTACATCTGATCCTTCTTGAATATTTTGTGCAGCTACAGTTAACTTGTAGTTTCCGGCGGGTAATCCGGTCAATGTCTGTCTTGCATAGGCTGATCCAACTGCTGCACCTTTATTTGTCCATTTCTCGATATATACCGATCCAGATTTCTTAGAGAAGGCTGAGTTGGTTTGTGGCTTCATGTTTACTACAGTCCAACCTTGAGTGCCTTTCTCGAAACTCGAATTTGTGATAAATTTAGTAGTTAAATTTATATCAGCAAAAGCACTAAGACTGATAATTGTCAGGCCACACAATAAGATGGATTTTTTTGAATGTTTCATTTATATCTTTATTATTAGATTAATAATTGACTAAGTATTTATTATTTCATTTATAGGTAAGTGTTTTTTCTTTCTCTTTGCTGCAAAATTAATTTATTTTTGTGACGTGGCAATATTTATCTATAATTTCTTTTCAGTTTGTTGTTTAATATTAGTTGTGTTATATGAAATCATTCAATTCATCATATCGTTTGATTACTTTAACCGCGCCCTATTAAACATAACACCCATTAGCTTTTTCGTAAGGCTGTATTCGTTAAATCTTCCTTTTACCAGCTTATGCATGACTGCTATATTGCAAATATATGAGGATATAAGTTTTGCATAGCAAACAGATTCTTTGTATAAATAGAATTTATAGAACTGTGAATTTAGCAAAACGGAGCAACAATTGTTTTGTGCCAACATTTTCAAATCTGACAGTAGCTCTGGCATCAATGCCGGAACCTGTAAGGGCAATAACTTCACCGCGTCCGAAACGTGCGTGTACAATCTGTTGTCCAACACTAATCGAGCCAGACGCAGTCTGCGTCGATGTAATGACCGGTGCCGTTGAATCTTGCTGCAGACGTCGCGAACCTAATGGTTTCATTCCAGAAGGTGCCATACCAACTTGATTCATGCGCTCCTTAACACGTGCTTCATAACTCTGCCGAATGCGATGTAGAGATGACTGACCTGATTCTTGACGAGTCACTCCGAAGCTTGTCGCAGAATCGTCGAGATCGAAAATTTTGGATAATGGTCGGCGGCGCGAAGCGAATGCCGAAGACTCGTCAGTCTCAAGGTACTCTGAATCAATATCTCTCAGGAATGGGCTTGGATTGCAGAATTCGCTTTTCCCGAAACGGTAGCGGTTTTGTGCATGAGTAAGGAAACATTGCTCTTGAGCACGCGTGATGGCCACATAGAAAAGGCGGCGTTCCTCTTCAAGTTCCCTTAATGATGTGGATGCCATTTGGTTCGGAAAAAGATTCTCTTCCATCCCGACCACAAAAACAACTCTGAATTCCAGGCCTTTTGCAGCGTGAACAGTCATCAGAGAGAGTTTGTCGTCAGTATCATCTTCGCTCTCATCGAGGTCGCTCAACAGTGAGACCTCCTGCAAATAATGAGTCATGAAAGTGTGGTCCTCTTCACCTTCCTCTGTTCGGTCGTCAACGAACTGTTGAAGACCGTCAAGCAACTCCTGCAGGTTCTCTTGCCTTGTAATATCCTCCGGCTCCTTTCCACGAAATATCTCAGCCTGCAAGCCCGATTCTCTTACAATCCGAAGGCCAAGTTGGGCGGCATCCTCGGTGTTGATGCCATCCGTAAAGCTTTGAATTAGAGCTGTAAAGCTGTCGAGACGTGACTTGGTGCCACGATTCACATCGAGATGTACGGCTGCTGGATTTAGCAACACCTGCCAAAGGCTGACGTTATTTTCAGCAGCTGCAGTAACAATTTTGTCGAGTGTTGTTTGGCCGATGCCACGAGCCGGATAGTTGATAATACGTTTCAGGGCTTCCTCATCGTTGGGGTTGACAGCCAGTCGGAAATAAGCTATAGTGTCCTTGATTTCCTTACGCTGGTAGAATGATAAACCGCCGTAGATACGATATGGAATAGACAGCTTGCGAAATGCCTCCTCAAAAGTGCGGCTCTGAGCATTCGTACGGTAAAGGATTGCTATATCATGCCAAGCTATATGCTCAAAACGATTGAGATTCTGAATCTTATGCCCTACCCCATTCGCTTCTTCTATGTCGCTGAAGAAGGAGTAAACGTGTATGGGTTCTCCCTTGCTTTTCTCAGAAAAAACCTCCTTGGGGATTTGGCCTCTATTATGCTTAATCAGACTGTTGGCAGCTCCTACAATAGTCTGTGTTGACCTGTAATTCTGCTCGAGCTTAAAGAGGCGTGCTCCATCGTATAATCGCTGAAACGTCAAGATGTTATCAATATTAGCCCCACGAAACGAATATATCGACTGAGCGTCATCGCCGACAACGCAGACGCGCTTATGGTGCTGCGTCAGTTGCCAAACGATGGCGTGCTGAGCATAGTTAGTATCCTGATACTCATCGACGAGTACAAACTGAAATTTATCTTCGTAGCGGGCAAGAATCTCTGGTTTGTGAGCGAACAGGAGATAAGTGTAAAGTAAGAGGTCATCGAAGTCGAGGGCATCAGCCTGCCTACATCGTGCCCAATAACGCTCGTAGATTTTTCCTGTGGCTGGTATTCGTGATGCTTGGTCAGCCTGAGCAATCTGTGGGTTACGCTGGTATTGAGATGGCAACAACAAGCGGTTCTTCGCGGCAGAGATATGGCTTGCCACAGCTCCAGGCTTATATTGTTTATCATCGAGCCCCATTTCTCGTATTAAACTGCGAATGAGGCTCTTGCTGTCAGCCGCATCATAGATGGTGAAGTTTGCCGAAAATCCTATCTGCTCATGCTCTGTCCTTAGGATACGTGCGAATATACTATGGAACGTACCCATCCATAAGCCGCGCGAGGCTTCGATGCCCACCTGTCGCTCTATGCGCGTCTTCATCTCCTCTGCGGCCTTGTTGGTGAATGTCAAGGCCAGGATGTTCCATGGTTTCATGCCTTGACTCAACAGATAAGCTATTTTATATGTCAGCACACGTGTCTTGCCCGACCCTGCACCGGCGATGACCAGTGAGGGCCCGTCGGTGTAGACGACCGCTTCGCGCTGTGCGCTGTTAAGTTCTTCTAAGTTCATTATCTATTATGGTGTGTCCTATTAATCATGCCTTTCACTCGTCGTCGGGCTTTAGGGTGTCCAGATCTATAATATGGAGTTGCAGAGCTTTGACTACGAGGCGTGTCGCATTGACGCCCGTTCGCTCGTTCGCAGGGAATAGCCGGTTGATAAGATCCACTTGCCTCTTTTCCAGACTTTTGGCACCGAATGGCATTCCCTTCAACGATGCAATCATGTCCTTGGTGTATCCAAGTGCGAGGTGGCGCAGGAAACGCTCGTCATATTCGTCAATGTCGTAGTCGATGAGGGCATCCGTGCGGCGGTTCTCGCTGATGACGCTTTTCTTGAAACGAGCTACTATTTTCTCAAGGATTGGTTGGTTGAACACGAGGCGCCGGCCATCCATGACGAGTCTGACATCATTGCGTGTAAGCAATTCACCTGTTTTCAGGATTATGCCATCAGTGCCTGCCTGAAGAGCGTCAACCCAAAGACGTTCGTTGAGAATTTCACCGGTGAAGATGAGTATCTTCACAGACGGATAGTTGGTGTGCACCTGTCGGCAGATGTCAACGCCTACGGTGGTGCTGCCGCCGAGACCGAGGTCAAGCAGCAAGAGGTCAGGCAACTGCTGCCGCATGAGTTTCCACAGTTCGCTCTCGTTCATGGCAGTGCCAAGAATTTCAGCCTCGGGGATGTCTGAGCGGAAGATTTCCTCTGTGCCTTTCAGCTCTAATTTCTCGTCTTCTACGATTATTACTTTAAACGTTTCCATCGATTATCGATTTATATTGTTAAGAATTGAGTCAATTGTAAGATTATCCGTCTAAAGCGCCTTGGCTAAGGGTATTGTGAACCATATTGAGTGGCCTCTGGTAGCCGCTTCCGCATTTATCCGGCAGCCGGGATGACCCATAAACGTGTCGTGCTCTCGGATAATTTGCTTAGCAATCAGGAATGGAATGCCTCGATAGTGAGGCGTAAACATATTATGCAACTCATCGGCCGAGAGTTCAAGGTTGGGATTGGTAATGGCAACGCGGGCAAAAGCCCCTTCAATCGAAGCTTTCAACTCGAAAGGCAACCACTCCCCTACTTCCTTGTCGTCTGCCATCAGGAAATCAAGTTCTGCATCAAGGATGGCATTTAAGAGCATCGCAAGCAAATCGGCATCACCGCGTAGTGGCTTATTGCCCAGTGCGTTAACTGTATTAATTTCTACGTTTGCTCCAAGGCGGTTAACACGTCGGTGGAAACGTGCTACAATGGGTTCAGACAGCGAGGTGAAGCTGATAGTGCTACGTCTGAAATTAACAGCAGCCGACTGCTGCATTGCCTGAGCCGTAAGTAGTGAATATATTTCTTTGTAGTAGCTGACAGTCTCACTAAGTGTTGCGAGGTCTGTCATCGGTTCGTTGGAATCTGACATCCGAGTCACCAGTTGGTTGATTCGCCCGGGATAGTACATCGTCTCATGCTTGATGGTTGAGAGGCAATTGTCTATAATCTGGTTCTGTACATGCAGTCGGCTCTCTTCGAACAAGCGGCGCCGATGCTCATCCTCGGCTAATTCCACGTCAGCCTGCTGGCGCTCGGCTTCTGCGGCCTTTTGTTGCTGCAGTTGAAGTATGCGCTGATTATTCAAGCGGGCTACGGCCCTGCTGAATCGCACCTGTGGCATGAAATAGAAGAAATAAGTGGCAAGAGCGGCCAGCACGAACAGCGCCACTATTGCGGCCAGAGCCCATCGCGTGGTGCGCTGCGAGCGTTCCAACTGTTGACAGTAGGTGTCCAACGACTCGTCGCGGTTGACAAGTTTATACAGGCGAGTATATATCTCATTGCTATGACGGTACAGAGGCCAGTCGTGGACGGCCAGGGCCGCTACGGCCTGCTCGTTGCGCAGTCCAAGCACTAGCGAATAATCTAATGAGTCACGGCCCTCACCTATGAGTGCAAAGGCCGAATCGGCAAATTCAAGGGCTTCGGCGTGCCGGCCTTCCAAATTACAATAGTAGACAGAATCGGCCAGGGCGTAAGCTGCCGGAGAGTATGCAGTCTCAACAGCGGAAGCTGAATGAGGGGCAGCTATAGTAGCATAAGCAACTGATGCCAAAGAAAAAATCACAGCAATCATGCTGACCACACGCGGCAGACGGAACCAGAAGCGGCTCCCCTGCCCCACCTCACTATCAATTCCAAGTTGACAAACGCGGAAGAACTGGTTGGTCTTACGATACTTCTCGATAATTCCTTTGCAATTCATCAAGCCAAAGCCAAAACCCTTGCGGTCGTCATCGCCTACACGACCGGTCGCATCTGCCTTTTCGACCGGTCGCATCGGCCTTTTCGACCGGTCGTGTCCGTCGTTATATCGGGATGGTACAGTTATACTCCCCGCATCATATACTTTATTATTCAGGATGAGGCTGATGTCAGAGGCCGAGAGACCGCACCCCGTGTCTTCAACTGATAGCTCAACATACTGCCCGTCAGCGTTGCTGCCTTCGCTGGCGCTGATTCGTACTGAACCACCCGAAGGCGTGAATTTACGGGCATTGTCGGCAAGGGTATTGAGCATGAAGAGCGTGAGTGCGCGGTCGGCTTTGACTGTGAGTGATGTCGGTTGGACAATTAGTTCCAAGCCTTTCAGATCGTAGGCGTAGTGGTTGCGCCGCAGCACATCGAACAGCGGCTCCAACTCGAACGATGAAATCTGGAGGCTGAGCTGCCCCTGCTGCATCTTAATCCACTCTGTCAGCAGGTCGTTGAGTTCGTTGATGCGCGTAGTTAGTTCGCTTATGTATGCCAGCGACTCTTGCCGTACTGCGCCCCGTTGCCGCATGCGATTCACCTCGTTTATAATTCTGTCGAGGAAAGGAACAATGGCTTGCACGAGCTGAAGTTTGGCTCGTTTCTCTATGTTCTGTTGCTTATCAGTCAGCAGTCGCAGTTGCGTGGCCTGCTGCATCTCTTGCAATTGCTCCTGCTCATCGGCCAGAGCCTGCTGTTGCTGCTGAGCCATCTCGTTGATCTGTTGCATTTTCTGGCGCAGCAGGCGGCGCTGAGCCTGTGTGCGACGATGCCAACGGCGCAGCAGTACTGCAAGGAACACTGCAATCGCTATTGCCATAGCTACGACACCTGCCAACATACGACTCAGATGCCTTCGCTCGCTTGAAAGTTCTACGGCACGGCTTTCGAGCTCTGCGTCCTCACGCGTGACGTCGAGCAGGTCGAGGAATATATTTCGGTTGTAGTCGCTCTCGGCCTTCATGTCCAAAGCGCTGAAGGCTACGGAGAGGTGCTGGCGAATGCCTGAAATCCACTCGGGCACAGTCTTTACATCGGGTGAACTCACCCACTGCCGCTCTACCGATACGGAATCAGGCTCGGCATCGAAGAGCATAAGCAGGTCACTTCCGGCAGCAGGATTTAAGAGCTCTTCTGCTGCATAGTAACACTGGTGGTGAAAGTTCACACAGTCGAGGGCTGCACTATAGAAGTCAATGGCTTCGTGATATTTTCCCTGCTCGAAGCTGAGTTCTCCGAGCGTTCGCAGTGCGCATGCTTCCTGGTAAAGATCATCATACTCAATAAAGTCGTTGTAAGCAGCCTGGGCCAGTTGCATAGGCAGGTCGTCAGATGAGAAAATAGAAGTGAGCAACGGCAGGGCTTCGGGATGAGCTTCCAAGGCAGCTGTGCGCTGTACGGAGTCAGCCAAAAGTGTCGCCAGCGACTGTTCCGTGTTACCGACAAAAAAAGGATAGGCCTCATAGCGTGCAAGCCAGAAGCATTTCAAGAGGTAATCGAACTCCTCACGTGCTACAGCCTCTGTTTCAGTATTTTCTGCTAGTCCGCCTGAGCCGCGCATATAGCAGTAGTAAAGCCACTGAGCGGTATCGGTGGCCAACTGACAAAAGGGCTCGGCCGCGCGGATCTCATCGAGGGCACGGTCTTGTTGGTCGAGATAGTAGAAATATGTTGATGAAGCTATATGGAAGTCGCTGCGGCCAAAGTAGAAACGTCGTAGCTCGCGAGTATTCATCTTGGATTCACGGTCAGCAAGCCGCCCAATGATGCGTCGAGCATCGGCACGATGCAGGAAGAAGGCGCTATTGTCGCTCGTGCGCTGGGCAACCTTCATCATCGTCACGTCGGCTACCAGGCGCTCAGCGAGGCTCGGACTGGCTTCTGCTGCACGGGTCGCTACGACAAGTGCACTGTCGAAATCCATCTGCTGGAAGCGCTCGAAGGCTAAATTGTTGAGAGCTTCGGCCCTACCCCTCGGATAGTTGATTTTCTGGGCCAGTGAATAGGCCTCCTCAGCCCATGTGCGCAGGGAATCAACGTTTTTGTAATGCCACTGATAGGCCATATTATTCAGAGAATCCACCCTCTGTTGCTGCTCAACACTCGCACCCTCGTGGCAGCTGAAGGCAACGAGGACTGCGAGAATCAGAAGAAGAGAGTGCTGATGACGCACGGCAAGTGAAATCTAATTAGAATGTAAGATACGGTCTATCTCTTCAAATTCTTTACCCATATTCAGGTGGAGGTAGATACGGTACAAGGGTGCAGCCCAACGCTGCGGCTTGTCTGGCTCAAGAGCCCTGACGCGCTCCATAGGCAGTTTAGCCAAGTTGTACAGACTGCGTATAATCTCTTGATCTCGGCGGCACTGGGGATTGGTCAGATCGGTGCAAGCCTGTTCGGTATATATCACGGCAAGATTCAGCGATGCAATACCCTTGTTGTATAGCGCATCAACATTGTCGGGTTCGTAAAGCAGGCACGAATCGCAGGCGCTGATGGCATCACGGTCGCGGCCTTGCTTAAGGAGTACTAGGCTGCGTCCATACCAAAACAGCGGTATGGTGTCGGCAACGCTGATGACCGAATCTGTGATCTCGAGCGCCCGCTCAGTGTTCTGTGCCTCGAGATAATAGTCAACGAGATGTGAGAAGAAGTAGCCGTGGAAGGTGTAGTCGCGCAAGCCGTCGTAGAGACTTGCGAGCCATTGTGTGGAATCGTTCTTGGCGAAGTAGGCCCGTGCAAGATATTCTTGCACGAGATGGTTTTTCTGCCTCGCCTGGAACGCCATCGGCACGTTACGTATCACGCCGTCATGGTTCTGCGAGGTATTGGCTGCGATAACGGCAAGATAGGCTGCTTGGGCTACAAGAGTGTCACTCTTAGCCAACGAGTCTCGGCTGAAGATTGGGTGGACAGCCGTGGCAGCGTAAGTGTCAAGATATGGGAAGGCCTCTCGCATCTGATTCTTCCGGAAGAACCACTTACCACCATTGAGAAGGTTGGGACGGAATGTTGTCAGGACGTCGCGGCTGCGCTTCCTGTTTTGAAGGCGCACGCGTCCTTTCTCATCTGGCCTTCCCTCTATAGAATCGGCTTTCTCGAGGCGCACAAACATGTCAAGGATATGGGAATAGAAAGCGGCCGTATCGTATTTCTGCTTGAGATAGAGCTTGAGGTTCTGTGCCTCGTAAAGGCGCTGGCTGCATTCGGCTGCCAGAACATAGCACTCTACGCGGTCTGCGTGGCTCGTGCTCTCATTGGCGGCTTCGGCCAGTAGGTTCTTTGCCGTCTGCTCGAGGTTCTGCTTCTTCTTCAGAGCTTCCTTTGCCTGACGTATCACGCTTACGGCTGAAGCATTTATGGATAGCAGACTGAATAAGATGAGTATATATTTTCTCATAATAATTGTTTTCTGCTGCAAAGTTAAAGCAAAGCTGCCAATAAATCTGCATATAAGAGGTTAAATGTTGTCAAAATATGTTCTGCATTCGTGATGCTACGACATAATATAAGCCCGAGACCACATGGTCCCGGGCTAAGAAAAGGAGAAACGGTGTGACTTATTCGCCCACGAGCTTAGCCATCTCTGCTTCCTTGGCCTTGTCGCCGAGTATGTAGTAGACGGTGCGCAGGCGTGTAGCCCACTTGTGAGTATTTTCTGGCTCTAGCTCTTTGACCTTCAGGAAGAAGGGCTCGGCAGCCTTGTAGGCATCCTTGACAGGCTGAATGGCCGCATTGAACTGTGCGGTAGTCATCTTCTTACCAGAGAGCGACTCGTTGATTTCATAACCTTCGTTGCTCCAGCAGACTCCGGCATTGTAGAAAGCATCAGAAAATGTGGGATCAGTTTCTGTGGCCTTCACGAAGAAGGGTATAGCCTCTTTATACTTATGGTCGTTCATGAAGACGAGGCCCTTGGCATAGTTGCCCAGACGGCTCTCTGCATCGGCTGTCAGAATCTCGTCAGCCAGACCCTGAGCGCCTTTGAAGTCGCCCTTATTGAAGTAATATGCCAGTATATTCTGTGCTATGCCGTCGTTTGCTGCGGGGTCTGCAATCACCACTTCCTTTGCAGCCTTAAGCCACGTCACAGTGTCGCCCTGCTCGATGATTGATGTGAGGTAAAGCTGATTCACTTGATCCTTCTCCTCTGTATACTCACGGGCTTTGCCGATGAATTCGTTGAGCGTTGCGTAGTCTTTTGCAAAGTAAGCGGCAAGACAGGTGTAGTATGCCATCTGAGGGGTAGACTCGTCTTCGGCCAGGGCCGCAGCGTCAGTCCCCAGGATAGTATATGTCTCAGGATATTTCATCCAGCGCTTGAAAGCATCGACAGCCTTTGAGTGCTGCTGGTTCTGGAAGAACATCTGTCCGCAGTAGGCGACGTATGGGCGGAACTGCAGGACCTTCAGCTTGTTCTGAAGCGTATAAGGGTCTTTTTCTCCCTTGAGGCCAAGAGCCTGCGTTGCCTTATAGCATTCTTCTATTGCGTCGAGCGAAGCGAAGATATTCTCAGCCAGCGCAGCGGTGTCTGTCGGCACCTTTGCAATCACGTCGTTGAGCAGAGGGTTGAAGGCGTACATGTGGAGGTTTGCCTTGATATCCCAAGCATTGGCCAGTTCCTTCTTTGTCTCGGGGCTGGTGAAGGTAGGTGCAATCATCTCGAAGCATTCAGCCAGCTTGGCTTTGAGCTCTGCTTCCTGCTTAGCGTCGCGTTGAGGCAAGGCTACGAGGTTCTGGATTTCGTCTTTGAGAGCACGAGCCTTACGAACTACTTTGTCTTGAGCCATAGCTCCCGAAGCTACGAGAGCAAGGGCAAATGCGATTAAGACTTTTTTCATAATCTGTTTCGTTAAGTTTGAGATTTGTTGTTTTAAATGATTTGGCCGTATATATTAGTTAGCCCTTGTCCTGTCTGTTGGTTTTGACAGGGCAAGGGCTTAAAGGTTTACTGATGTTCGTCGCGGTCGAGCGTTATAGTCTGCCCGTCGCTGAGTTGAGTGGGGGCAGGCATTTCGGCTGCGCGAGCTTCTTCGGGCAGGGCTTCCTCATCTTCTTCGCTGGGTACTACGCATACGTTAGCAATAGTGTCGTTACGCTTCTGCAGTTCGATGAGCTTGACACCTTGGGTAGCACGCCCCTGAATCTTGATTTTCTCGAGTTTCAGACGCAGCGTTATTCCGGACTTGTTGATAATCATGAGGTCTTCGTCGTTGGTGACGCTCTTGATGGCTGTCAGCAGACCTGTCTTCTCAGTCACTTCGAGCGTCTTGACGCCCTTGCCGCCACGGTTTGTAATTCTGTAATCTGAAACGTCGGAGCGCTTTCCGAAGCCTCGCTCTGAGACAACCAGAATCGTCTCTTCCTCGGGTTTGTCAATGACTACCATGCCCACTACTTCGTTGCCTTCGCCATCGAGTGTGATGCCACGCACGCCTGTGGCCACACGACCCATCGTACGTACTGCGGATTCGTTGAACCTCACGGCGCGGCCCATTCGGCTGGCAATAACTATCTCATTGCTACCGTTGGTCAGTGCCACATCGACCACCCTATCGCCGTCAGCTATGTTTATGGCTATCACACCATTGGTGCGCGGACGGCTGTAGTCAGCCAGAGATGTCTTCTTTATAGTACCATTCTTGGTGCAGAAAACGATGAAGTGCGACTCGTTAAATTCCGGGTCGTTGAGCTTGCGAACGTATAGGCAAGCGTTAACGGCATCGTCTGGTTCGATGTTTAGCATGTTCTGTATGGCACGTCCCTTCGATGCTTTGTTGCCCTCAGGTATATCGTATGCCTTGAGCCAGTAGCAGCGTCCTTTCTTCGTGAAGAAGAGCATCGTGTTGTGCATCGTGGCGCGATAGATATACTCTATGAAGTCAGCATCTCGCGTCGATGAGCCCTTAGAGCCTACGCCTCCACGGCTCTGCGTACGGAACTCAGCAAGGGGAGTTCGCTTGATGTATCCGAGATGACTGATAGTGATGACAATCTCGTCGTCAGCATAGAAGTCTTCTGGGTTGAACTCCTCGCTCGAATAAACGATCTCGCTACGTCGGGCGTCGCCGAAGCGTTCTTTCACTTCGAGCAGTTCGTCTTTGATGACTTTCCAGCAAAGTTGATCATCAGTGAGTATTTGATTGTAGTAGGCAATCTTCTGCATGAGCTCATCGTACTCTGCATGCAGCTTGTCCTGCTGCAGGCCTGTGAGCTGAGCCAAGCGCATATCCACGATAGCTTTGGACTGTAGCTCGTCGAGTTCGAAACGTTCTTGAAGGCGAGTGCGTGCCTCTTCAGGCGTTCTGCTGGCCCGGATGATGTGAACGACCTCATCAATATTGTCGCTGGCGATGATGAGTCCTTCAAGTATGTGTGCTCTTTCCTCGGCCTTGCGCTTGTCGTACTCTGTGCGTCTGATGACCACTTCGTGGCGATGGTCGACAAAGCACTTGATCATGTCACGCAGAGTCATGAGTTTAGGCCTGCCGCCCACGAGCGCGATGCTATTGACTGAGAAGCTTGTCTGCAGTTGCGTCATCTTGAATAGCTTGTTCAAGACGACGTTAGCATTGAAGTCGCGCTTGACGTCGATGACAATGCGCATGCCCTCACGATCGCTCTCGTCGTTGGCGTTGCTGATGCCCTCTATCTTATGCTCGTTGACGAGGTCGGCAATGCTCTTTATAAGTTCCGCTTTATTGACGCCATAAGGTATCTCGCTGACGACAATCTTGTCGTGCTGTTCGCCAGGCTCTATCTCGGCCTTGGCGCGCATGACGATTCTTCCGCGTCCAGTCTCATAGGCATCGCGCACGCCTTGCATACCATAGATGTAAGCTCCGGTGGGGAAGTCTGGTGCGGGTATATACTGCATCAGCCCGGCAACGTCAATATCCGGGTTGTCGATATATGCAACACATCCGTCGATACATTCACCAAGGTTGTGTGTCGGAATGTTCGTAGCCATACCGACGGCAATACCTGTTGCCCCGTTCACGAGCAGGTTCGGGAAGAGTGTAGGAAGTACGCTGGGCTCTTTCTCCTTGCCATCGAAGTTGTCGACCATATCTACCGTCTCTTTCTCGAGGTCTTGCATCATGGCTTCTCCCATGGCGGCCAGTCGGGCCTCAGTATAACGCATGGCTGCCGGCGAGTCGCCGTCGACCGAGCCGAAGTTGCCCTGTCCGTCTACGAGAGTGTAGCGCATGTTCCAGTCCTGCGCCAGACGCACCATAGCAAAATAAACTGAGCTGTCACCGTGCGGGTGGTAGTGTCCGAGCACATTACCTACGGTACGCGCACATTTACGGTAGTCACGGTCGTGTGTATTGCCGTCCACCCGCATGCCGTATAGAATGCGGCGGTGTACGGGTTTGAAGCCATCGCGAGCATCAGGCAAGGCGCGTGCTACGATGACAGACATCGAATAGTCGAGGAACGAGCTTCGCATTTCACGCTCGATGTCCACTTTGATAATTCTGTCTTCTGAATCTTGCATTTAAATGTATTTTGTTAAGTTTTTTCTTTTTGGTTTATTCCTTAAAACGCGTCAGAAGGCAAATAAACGGCCTTATTCAAGGATAAGAATGCCGGTTGCCTCAAAAAGCGCTACAAATTTAGTGCTTTTTGAGCAACCGGCAAAATGTTTTAAATAAAAAGAAGTTAAAAGGTCAATATTAGACCTATTGCTCTATGGTAAGATGCTCTTCGGCTGCTATCGGGAAGAGCTTAATTTCACCATCTTTTACGCCTACGCGCACAGCCTGACCCGCTGCCACCTTTTCGTCGAGCAACAGCTGGCAGAGGGCGTCTTCAACGGATGTTTGTATGAGTCTCTTCAGGGGGCGCGCTCCAAACTGCACATCGTAGCCTTTCTCAGCGAGCCATGTGCGTGCGTCATCAGTCAGCTCAATATGGAAGCCCATTTCCTCGATGCGTTTTGCCAGGGGGCGAATCTCTATATCTACGATCTTGTGGAGGCTCTCCTTGGAGAGTTGATCGAAGAAGATGATGTCGTCGAGTCGGTTGAGGAATTCGGGCGAGAACTGCCGCTGCAGCGTCTTTTGTATGATGCTGCGTGCGAGGTCTCGGTTGTGAGTGTCGCCTCCGATGGTGAATCCCACTCCCCTACCGAACTCCTTGAGTTGGCGTGTGCCGCTGTTCGAGGTCATGACGATGACGGTATTGCGGAAGTCAACCGTTGTGCCGTTGCCGTCTGTGAGGCGCCCTTCATCCATCACCTGGAGCAAGATGTTGAACACATCGGGGTGTGCCTTCTCTATCTCGTCGAGAAGTACAATGGAATAAGGTTTCCGCCGCACGCGGTCGGTGAGCTGTCCGCCCTCTTCGTACCCTACGTATCCCGGAGGTGCACCTACCATTCGGCTTACTGTGTGTTTCTCCATATATTCGCTCATGTCGACACGGATAAGAGCATCTTCGCTGCCGAAGAGCTCTACGGCGAGACGTTTGGTGAGGAAGGTCTTTCCTACACCTGTCGGGCCTAGGAACATGAATGTGCCAATGGGCTTGTTTGGGTCTTTGAGCCCTATGCGCGAGCGCTGGATAGCTCTCACGAGTTTGTCTACGGCATCGTCCTGCCCTACGACGGAGCCTTTGAGTGCAGGTCCGAGGTTCTTCAGGCGTTCGTTCTCGCTGGCTCCTACACGTTGCACAGGAATGCCCGTCATCATGGCTACGATGTCAGCGACGTCGGTGTCTGTGATTTCCTCTCGCTCCTCGCGAAGTTGGTGCTCCCAGTCGCGCTTCATCTGCTGCAGACGGTCCTGCTCGTTGACGAGTTGGTCACGATATTCGGCAGCAAGTTCGAAGTTCTGCTCATGCACGGCTTTATCCTTGAGTTCAGACAGGTGATGGCAGAGTTCTTCTTTTCGCAAGATATCGTCATTGACCGGCAGGTTCACCAGGTGTGACCGTGAGCCTACTTCGTCCATGGCGTCGATAGCCTTGTCCGGCAAACAGCGGTCGGTGACGTAGCGGTCGGAGAGCGTTACGCAGGCTTTCAGCGCTTCTTCGGTGTACCGCACGTTATGGTGCTCTTCATAACGGTCCTTGATATTGTTGAGGATGTCTATGGTTTCCTCAACAGATGTGGGCTCTACGAGCACTTTCTGGAAGCGTCTCTCGAGTGCTCCGTCCTTCTCGATGCTTTTCTTGTACTCGTCGATGGTCGTAGCACCGATACATTGCACTTCTCCGCGTGCGAGTGCCGGCTTCAGCATATTGGCGGCATCCATGGTGCCGGCGGCCGAACCTGCGCCTATGATGGTGTGTATCTCATCAATGAAGAGAATAATCTCTTTGTGAGCCTGCAGCTCGTTGATGATTGCCTTGAGCCGTTCTTCAAACTGCCCACGATATTTCGTGCCAGCCACAACGCCTGCCAGATCGAGAATGATGACACGTTTGTCGAACAATAAGCGGGCCACCTTGCGCTGCACGATGCGCAGAGCCAGTCCTTCAACGATGGCGCTCTTTCCTGCTCCAGGTAGGCCTATGAGTATTGGATTGTTTTTCTTCCGGCGGCAGAGAATCTGTGCTACGCGGTTTATTTCGCGTTCTCGTCCTACGATGGGGTCGAGCAATCCCTGCTGTGCGGCCTTGGTAAGGTCTGTGCCGAAGGTATCGAGGGCCGGCGTTCCGCTGCCGTCGTCTTTTTTTGCGCGAGTGGCTTGAGCCGCCTGACTACCGGCACGTCCCGTGTTGTGGAGGTCATCGTCCTCGATGTCATCCTCATCCTCGTCGAGGAATCCAAATGACGACTGCGGGTCCTGCTTCTGTGTCAGCGCATTCTTTACGCTCTGGTAGTCGACGCCAAACTGGTTAAGCAACTGGCATACGTGTTCATTGTCGTCGCGCAGCATAGCGAGCAGCAGGTGCTCGGTGTCAGCCTGCGTAGCTTTCATGGCGCGCGACTCCAGCAGCATCAGCTTTATGATGCGGCTGGCAGCAGCGCTGAGTATTGGGTCATGGCCCGTGGCCTGCCCCTTTAGTCCGGACTCAGCACTGGCTTTCAGCAAGAGCGTATCTACTCCAAAGCCGTTGAGTATTGCCATGGCATTGGAGTTCTCCTCGCGCAGTATGGCAAGCAGGAGGTGCGCAGGCTCTACGTATGCGCATCCCAAACGTACGGCCTCTTCCTTACCATAGTTGAGTATCAGTGTTATCTGTGGTGAAAGCTTATTATTCATCTACTATTGAGTCGGTTCGGTGTTGTCGTTTTCACATCCTAATGAAATCTGCTCCCAAGAAACTTTTGCAAAGTTAAGCACTTTTGCTCAGCCTTACAAACATTTTGGAATTTTTTCTATTGATAAATATATGCATTAACATTTCATAGCAGATCTACCGATCGCTTGACAAAGCGTGTCAGGGCTTCGCCAGTGAGCAGGCCGTTCTGCAGGAGAGCAAGGTCAATGAGCTGGTGTACCCGTTCGTTGTCTTTGGCGTAGTCGGCAAGGACTTCCTTTCGTTTCTGCTCCTGATTTTCGATGTCTTTTCGGCATTGTTCCATGTCCTTACGCTCATCGTCGGTAATCTCGTCGTATTTCTTCTTGTCTTGCTCGGCCTGCAGCACCTGCTGCCGAGCGTTAAGTCCGCGCAGTTCGGCCTCGATGGGTTTCAGCGCCTCGGCAGTAGCTTCTTCGCTCTGCTCAAGGACATCCTTGATAAGGCGGTTGTCGGTGTTGAGCACGAGACTATACATATCGGGCATCTCGCCATAGAAGCCCATGCCAGGCTGTATGCGAGCCATGTCTTTCATGCGGCGCATATACTCGCTCTGCGTGATGACTACCGGCATCTGTTCCTCTCCCAAGGCTTGCGTCTCCACGTGATATGTCGTCTTGTCGGTCTTAGGCATCTGCGACTCGAAGAGCGCTGACAGATTGGCAGAGCGCTCTGTCGAGAGTTCTTCGCCGTGAGTCTCGTCCTTTGCTATGAGCCGGTCGATAGTGTCGGCATCAACACGCGTGAACGTGGTCTTCTCAAGTTTGCGCTCAAACATCTGTACGACGGGCGTGTCCAGCTGTCCGTCGAGGAGCAGCACGTTGTAGCCTTTTGCGCGCGCGTTATCAATATATGTGTATTGTGCGTCGCGGTCGGCAGCATAAAGGTAAATGAGCTGCCCGTCTTTGTTGGTCTGCTGATCCTTGATGAGCGTCTGGTATTCGTCGAGTGTGTAGTATTTGCCTTCGGTGTCTTTCAGCATGAAGAACGTCTTGGCTTTCTCGTAAAAGTCATCTTCGGTAAGCATTCCGTAGGAGATGAAAATCTTCAGGTCGTCCCACTTCTGCTCAAACTCCTTGCGGTCAGACTTGAAGAGCGAGCTCAAGCGGTCGGCTACTTTCTTTGTGATGTAACCGCTGATTTTCTTTACATTACTGTCGCTCTGCAAGTATGAACGCGAGACGTTCAGCGGTATGTCTGGCGAGTCTATGGTGCCGTGGAGCAGCGTCAGGAAGTCGGGCACGATGCCTTCGACTTGGTCTGTCACAAAGACTTGGTTGCAATAGAGCTGTATCTTGTTGCGCTGCAGGTCGAGGTTGTTCTTGATTTTCGGGAAGTAGAGCACGCCAGTAAGGTTGAACGGGTAGTCAACGTTGAGGTGAATCCAGAACAGGGGCTCGTCTGCCATGGGATAGAGCTGGCGGTAGAATGCCTTGTAGTCTTCGTCCTTAAGGTCGGCAGGTTTACGTGTCCACAGCGGTGTGGTGTCGTTAATTTGATTGTCATCGTCGGTGTCCTGCATCTTGCCATCCTTCCATTCCTGGCGTTTGCCAAAGACGACGGGCACGGGCAGGAAGTGGCAGAACTTCTTCAGCAGCCCTTCGAGCTTCTCGCGCTCGAGGAACTCTTTACAGTCTTCAGAGAGGTGCATGACGATGTCTGTGCCACGATCAGCGCGCTCTGCGTCTTCAAGCGTAAACTCAGGACTGCCGTCGCAGCTCCACTTAACGGCTTTTGCTCCTTCCTGATAGCTCTTCGTAATGATGTCCACGCGGTCTGATACCATGAACGAGCTGTAGAAACCGAGGCCGAAGTGGCCGATGATAGCGTTGGCATCTTCCTTGTATTTGTCAAGGAAATCCGTAGCGCCAGAGAAGGCTATCTGGTTGATATATTTGTCAATCTCCTCTGACGTCATTCCTATACCACGGTCGCTGACGGTAATTGTGCCGGCATCTTTGTCGACCTTGACTTCCACCTTCAGCTCGCCCAACTCTTCCTTGTAGTCGCCTTTTGCGGCCAGCGTGCGTAGTTTCTGCGTAGCATCTACGGCATTACTGACTATCTCGCGGATGAAAATCTCGTGGTCTGAGTAAAGAAACTTTTTGATTACAGGGAATATATTCTCTGTTGTTACTCCAATATTACCTTTTTGCATGGTTGTATAAATAATTTAATGTGAAACATATCTTCTTCTTGGCAAGCAACTGCTTGCTCGAATTGAATTAAGCAAAAGGTATGCCAAAACCTGATATGACTGACAAAATAAAGCAAAAAAAGTAAGGGTTCTTGTGGAAAGGGATTAGAAACTAGACATTCTGACGAAAGGCTTAAGAGTTGCGGTCAAACATTTTAAGAGTTTCAGACAAAAGGCTTAAGATGGCTTCAACGTCTGTACATGAACCCGCGATCTAAATAAGATACGGGTAAGTGCGGCTGAGCACTTAACTCTTTTGTTCGATGCTCTTAAGTGTTTAGGTTGTTCGCTCGTAAGCGAACAAGCAATACTCTTGGTTGAATTTTTGATTAATTCATGGTATGTATGTTCACCTAAAAAGGCCCTTACGGTAATCACATGTCACTTTTTGCTAACGAAAGAATAAATTAGTTTTATGATAGTCGACTAAATATTAACAAAAAATAGACAACATTGAGATTTTATCATTACTTTTGCAACTCCAATTGACATTATTATTCAATTCCAAAGAAATGAGAATCCGGATAATTGCATTATTCCTTTTGTCGTTGCTGACCATCGGTAAGGTGTCAGCTGAAGCCATCAGCGAGAGTAAGGCTCGCCAGATAGCCTCAGACTTTATGCTCAACCGCACGCTGCGGTCTGCCACCATGAAGAAGGCTCGCAAGGCTCCATCTATGGTTGCTCCGAGCAGCTCTTCAGCAGCCTACTATGTATTCAATGCCACAGAAGGCGGCTACGTCATCGTAGCCGGTGACGACCGCGCTCCTGCTGTGCTTGGCTACAGCGACGATGGCACCTTTGACAACGATGATGTGCCGGAGGCCATGCAGTCGATGCTCAACAGCTATGCCACTCAAATCGCAGCGCTTAGCGATGGTACGCTTGCAGCAGCGCAACCCATGTCAGGTCCATCAATCCCGCCATTGGTAAAAGCTCAGTGGTCGCAGAACAGCCCCTTCAACACTTTGCTTCCGATTATCCCCTCCACGAGCCAACGAGCCGTCGTCGGTTGCGTGGCTACAGCCCTCGCCCAGGTCATGCGCTACTGGCAATGGCCTGTACGTCCTACGCAGCCGCTGCCTGCCTACACCACCTCATCCTTGGGAATCGATATGCCAGAACTGCCCGTCACAGACTTCAACTGGTCTGTGATGCTGGACTCTTACCCGACTGACGACACAGAGAGCGACGCCGCACGAGCTGCCGCTACACTCTGCCAATACTGTGCACAGGCATTGAAGATGGACTTCCAATACAACTTTTCTGGAGCAGTTACGATGAGTATCACGAGTTTTGCTGCGGCTTATTTCGACTACGATTCCAGTGCACACGCAGAGAGTCGCAGCAGCTACAGCACTCAGGAATGGACCGATCTTCTCCTTACGGAACTTACTGCTGGGCGCCCTGTCATCTATAGTGGCAGCAAGGAAAGCGGGGGTCACGCCTTCATCTGCGACGGGTTCGACGGGAACGGTCTGTTTCACATAAACTGGGGCTGGAACGGCACCAGCGACGGCTACTTCCTGCTCAACGTACTAAACCCCGACCAGCAAGGAACGGGAAGCGCGAGCGAAAATTACGGTTACATCTTGGACCAGTCTGCCTTTGTTGGATTCCAGCCCCGTACAGGCGACAGCCACTTTTTTGAACTCACAGCCTCTGATGTCACCCTGAACAGCTACACAGACACTCGCGACAACACTTACGACCCGTTCACGGTCAATGCCTCGGCTCTTTTCCACAACTACACATCCGACAATATAGATGTGCGATTCGGCTGGGGGCTCTTTGAGAATGGGGCATTTCTGGAAAGACTCACGAGTAGCTACGTCGACCAACTGCCTCCAGGATACTACACAACTAACGGCAACCAAGAACTCTCGTTCGGGCAGGACATAATCTCCGGAACATTCCTAATCCTGCCCATGTACAGCGAAAAAGGTCAGGACAATTGGCGCCCCTGCATTGGTGCTGAGTTCAACTACATAGAAGTAACGATTGACGGAAACGAGTGTCACGTCACAGGATATGGCACCGCCGGCGAGCATGACTACATCGTAAACGATATCTCCATTACGGGTTACATGCATAATGCACGACCCGTAGACATTGACGTCAGCTTGACCAACCAAGGCCATTCGAACAACGAGTTGCTCTATATGTTCGTCAACGGCAATTTCGCAGCTGCCAGTTACGTAGGGATTGCACCCGGCGAGACAGATGACATCCATTATACCTACTTCTTCAGTAGTACTGGCGACTACACCATAACATGGTCGTGGAACGCAGACGGCACTTCACCCATCGCAACACGCGAGATTACCATCAACCCGATGCCTGCGGCCAGCCTGAGCGCCACAATCCAGATGCTTAACGTGACTGATGCCACCCAAAATATAGTCACAAGCGAACAGCTCAGCTTCGTGCTTACCATCACCAACAATGGTGAGACAACATACGACGAGGACATTTCATCAATTCTGTACAAGCACACACAGGGAAACTACGGTTCAAGCGTACAGGACTTGACCAAACACCTGACCTTGGCTCCGGGCCAGAGCACCACGATGCAATTCGACTTTGACAACGTTAGCGACGGCTGGAAGTACTTCTCGATAGCCTACTACTACAGCGAAGGTGCCCAGAAGAGTCTCATCAGTACAAGTTTTTACACCATCAGCAAGCCCGCTATCCCCGCCGACTTGCTAGCAAGCGCCGAGGTCCAAGATGTAGCTGAAGACGACTCCGGCAACAAAATCATCGATAGCAAAAAGTTCAGAATCGTGATGAACATAGTCAACGACGGCGAGAGAACCTATACAGACAACATCAAGGTAAAGCTCTTTGAAGTCAACAGCGAAAACGATGTTACGGAGATACAAAATGTAGTTCGATACTTGACACTGGGCTCTCATGAAGAAACTACTCTTCAGTTTGATTTCAGCGACGTCAGCGATGGACACAAATACTACGTTTCAGCCTCTTACTATAGCCTGGGAGAGGAGAAGGAACTCTTGCACACAACGCCATACGCCGTCGTTTTCCCCATTATGATGGGCGACGTGAACGGTGACTCCGAAATCACCATTGCTGACGTAACGGCATTGGTCAACATCATCCTTGGCAAAGCAGATAACAGCAGCCTGAAGGCTTCTGACGTTAATCAAGATGGCGAGGTGACTATAGCTGATGTCACAGCGCTGGTAAACATAATCCTTGGAAAGAGGCCGTAGTTGTCTCGCGATGCTCAACACTCAAATAGCCAAGAACTTTGCATGAAAGGTAACTACCGGTAATGATGCCTCGGCACATGATTATTTTGTTAAACCCTCTTAAATCGCTTAAATTTTTCACCCGAGAGAAGGTCAAGAACAAAAAATTGGGCTAAATTTGCAAACCATTTATTCAAAGTCAAGGCTATTCTATAGCACACACACCACCATAGCACAGAACATTTTTACGTATATGAGAAACAAGATTTTTAGGAAATCAGCACTGTCGTTTATGGCCAATGCTCTACTACTTTGCCTCGTCGTCAGTTGCTCAAAAAAAACAAAAGTAGAGTATGAAACGACGATGGTTGAGAAAGGCAACATCTCAACTACAGTAACAGCTACGGGGACTATAGAGCCCGTGACGAGCGTCGATGTAGGTACTCAGGTCAGCGGCATTGTTGCAAAGATTTATGTAGACTATAATTCTGAGGTCAAGGCTGGTCAGGTCATTGCAGAGCTCGACAAGACGAACCTGATGAGCACCCTTGCCAGTCAGAAAGCCAACCTGACGAGCGTACAGAGTGCGCTGGCTTACCAGAAAGCTAACTATGAGCGCCAGAAGGCGCTCTTTGATAAGGGCTTGATTTCAGCCAACGATTTTGAGCAGGCACGACTCTCATATGTGCAGGCCCAGCAACAAGTGACTACGGCGCAGCAGAGCGTGAAGCGCGCCGAGACCGACTTGGGCTATGCAACCATCACATCGCCAATTAACGGCATTGTACTCTCGAAGGCTGTCGAGGAAGGCCAGACCGTGGCTGCATCGTTCAGCACCCCTACCCTCTTCACCATAGCTCAGGACCTGACGGATATGCGCGTCATTGCGGACATTGATGAGGCAGACATAGGCGAGGTGAAGGAAGGGCAGCGCGTCAGTTTTGCCGTCGATGCATACCCTAACGACACGTTTGAAGGCCACGTGACGCAGGTCCGCCAACAGGCCACGACGGAGAGCAACGTAGTGACCTATGAGGTCGTCATCAGCGCTCCGAATGCCGACCTGAAGCTGAAACCGGGTCTGACGGCAAACGTGACTATTTTTACATTGGAGAAGAACGATGTCATCTACGTCCCGTCAAAAGCCCTGCGTTTCTCGCCTAACGAAGCTCTCATTGCCGAGGACGAGACAATCGAGCCCTGCGAGGCTCCGCATAAGCTATGGGTGCGTGAAGGCAAGACATTCAAGGCACTACCCGTAGAGACTGGCGTCAGCAACGGCACGATGACCGAAATTGTAAGTGGCGCTAAGACTGGCACAGAGGTACTGGCCGACATGGTGTTCGATGCAAAGTCCGAGAATAGCGACAGCCAGCAGAAGAGCAACCCCTTCATGCCCGGTCCACGCAACAATAGGAATAACCAAAGGAACGGCAACAATAGCAACACGAGAAAATGAGTGAGAAGAAAGTTGTCATCAAGCTCGAGAACGTATGCCGCAACTTCCAGGTGGGTGACGAGACCGTGAGGGCTCTCCGAGGCGTGTCGTTCGAGATTCACGAGGGTGAGTTCGTTACCATCATGGGAACATCCGGCTCCGGCAAATCGACACTGCTGAACCAATTGGGATGCTTGGACACCCCGACGAGCGGAGAGTACTACCTCGACGGTGTCAGCGTCCGCACCATGCGTCGCAGTCAGCGAGCCCGCCTGCGCAACCGCAAGATTGGTTTTGTTTTCCAAAGTTACAACCTACTGCCTAAGACTACAGCGGTTGAGAATGTAGAGTTGCCTCTTATGTACAATAATGAATACAATGCTAAGCAACGACGTGAGGCTGCGATTGAAGCACTGAAGGCTGTAGGATTGGGCGACCGTCTGGAGCATAAGTCTAACCAGATGTCGGGCGGACAAATGCAGCGCGTAGCCATTGCGCGTGCGCTTGTCAATAACCCCGCCGTGATACTGGCCGATGAGGCTACGGGTAACCTCGACACGCGGACTTCATACGAAGTGCTCGTGCTCTTCCAGAAGCTGCACGCCGAAGGGCGCACCATAATCTTTGTAACCCACAACCCAGAGATTGCCCAGTACAGCTCGCGCAACATCTTCCTGCGCGATGGCAAGATTCGTGAAGATACACTTAACACAAACATCCGCAGCGCTGCCGAAGCCCTGGCAGCACTACCAGCGCAGCAGGATGACTAAATAATAATACATGAGCTACTTAAACCTCTTCAAGATAGCCATTAAGGCCATTCTCAGCAACAAGGGACGCTCGTTCCTCTCGATGCTCGGCATCATCATCGGCGTCGGAGCCGTCATCGTCATGATGGCCATCGGCCAAGGCTCCAAGCAAAGTATACGCGAGGAGATACAGAAGAACGGCACAAATATGCTCACCATACGTCCGGGTGCTGATATGCGCGGCGGCGTGCGCCTCGACCCCTCTGCCATGCAGACTCTGAAGCAAGTGGACTATGAGACCATCCTCGCTGAAGCTAAATTCGTGAATAAAGTATCGCCGGAGGTGAGCACGAGCGGACAGGCCGTCTTCGGTGCTAACAACACCACGTCAACATGCTATGGCGAGAGCCCTGACTACTTAGGCATACGCCTGTGGGAAATTGAGGAAGGTGTTTTCTTTACTGAAGAAGACGTCAAGAAATCTTCTAAGGTATGCATCATCGGCCAGACTATCGTGAAGGAACTGTTTCCCAATGGTCAGGACCCCGTAGGCAAGACTCTCCGTTTCAAGAACATACCTCTGCGCATCATAGGTGTATTCAAGGGAAAAGGCTACAACAACTGGGGCATGGACCAGGACAACGTCATCGTGGCGCCATACACCACCGTGATGAAGCGACTGGCTGCACAGACCCATTTCAACAGCATCCTGTGCTCTGCCGTGACCGAAGAATTGTCGGAAGAGGCCATCGAGGACCTCACGCAGATTCTGCGCCGCACGCATAAGCTGAAGACCGACGAGGAAGACAACTTTACCATCCGCTCGCAGCAGGAATGGATGGAAACGATGTCGTCGACAATGGACACGATAACTATCATCCTCGTCGTGGCAGCCGCCTTCTCGCTGCTTGTGGCCGGAATAGGCATCATGAACATCATGCTGGTCAGCGTCACAGAACGTACGCGCGAGATAGGCCTGCGCATGAGCGTTGGAGCGCGAGGCTTAGACATCTCCAACCAATTCCTCATCGAATCCATACTGATAAGCCTGACGGGCGGCATACTGGGCGTGCTCTTCGGCGCGCTGATGACATGGGGGTGTAATATTATCATTGGCTACCCCGCCGTCATACCTGCCTGGAGCGTCATCGTTAGCTTTGCCGTATGTGTGGCCATAGGCGTTGGTTTCGGATATTTCCCTGCCCAGAAGGCTGCACGCTTAGACCCGATTGAAGCTATAAGGTATGAGTAATGATGCCGTAGCTGAAAGTTGGTATTCGCAATTATAACTAAAAATAAACTTGTACGATGAAAAAAGTAATTCTTATGATCTTGATGGCCATGCCATTGTGTGCTATGGCTCAGGACAAAGAACAAGGCTATCTTGCCGGAGCCGTTCCCGAAGAAGGCGGATTGATAGTGTTCAGACAGACCTTTGACACGAAGGACAAGAGTCAGGCTGATGTCTATGCCACGCTGCAGGCGTGTGTGAAACAACTGGTGGCAGAAGCCCGTCAGGACCTGCGTACGCGAGTGGTCTCAGATGAGAACAACACCATAGTAGCTCGCATAGAGGAAATCATGACGTTTAAAAAGAAGTTCCTCAACTGGGACCACACCTATTTCCGCTACATCATAGCCGCCGATGCTCTACCCGACGGCAAGGCCAACGTGACTATCCGGAACATCAGCTACTACTACGGTTTCGACCAGGAAGGCAACAAAGGCGAGGAATACAAGGCAGAGGAATGGATCTCGGACAAGGCTGCCATCAACAAAGCCGGCACGAAACTCTACCCACGCAGTGGTAAGTTCCGCAGAAAGACGGTGGACCGTGTTGCTGAGATTTTCAGCACTTTCAAGGAAAAGCTTGGAAATTGAAAGTTCTCGTTAAGCCAGAAGAGCAAAAACGAAGCTTGCTTCGACTTTGCCTTGGCGAGAAAACGAAGGATGCAACGTTTTCGTTAAGCCAAATGAGCAGAGCCAAGCTTGCTTGAGCTATGCCATGGCGAGAAAACGAAGGATGAAATCCAACGTCTTCAGAAATCAAAATCAAGACAGAATCGTACGCCATGCTTCTTCACTCCCGCGTAGTTGAGATAGTTGAGGCGGCGGACGTAGTCGATGCGAATGACCTTGAGTATGTTATGCAACCCTACGTTGAACTCCATATATGGAGTCGATGACATTGGATGCACAATAGAGACGCCATCGCGCGAAGGCATATAGAAGAGCTGATCGGAACCAGCATTGCGCTCAGCTAATGGATTGTTGCGGCTGCTGAGGTGACCATATAGAGCTTTGAAGCCTATCACCTCACGCAGCTTCAACTTTTTCAGCAGGGGCACACGGTTTAGCAATTTGCCCGAAAGGTCCCACTCGAACATAGCTGATGCATAGCGGTCGTTGACGAACTCAAGGTTGTTAATCATCGAGAACATATTGCGTGTGATGATGTAGCTATTGTTGGCAACAGGCATAATAAGCAGGGGGAAGGGAACACGATTCCACTGCAACCCACCCCGCAGGCTTAGGTCAATGCGCCCGTAAGAGTTGAGCCAGATGCGCTCGTACGCGGTGACTTCGGTGAGATTATAGCGATATTCATTGTTGAGGACACCGTTGAGCCCTACGGTGTGAGCGAGCGAAAAGATGGGATTGTTATGGTTTACGACGTGACGCCGCTGTTTCGTGTTAATGACTTCCTCACCGGGAGCCCAGCGCACTGACGTAGTTATATCTGCCATGTGAAACGATGACACATCCTCATCATTTAACCGGCGATAGAAGAGCGAGCCTTGGGGCGTCAGCTGTGAGGACTTGAACTGGAGCTTGAAATCGACGTGGGCATTCGTTTCAACTTCGTAGCGCGCTGTCCACTGACGATTGAGCATCAGATGGTCTACTGTCTGTGTCTTAAACGAAATCCATGCATTATCTTTGTCACGCCCATTTTGCCACATGAAATCAGCAGGCGAAAACACATCCTGCTGGAAGGATGCCATAAGTGAGTGGCGGGGCCACTCATTGGCGGAATATCTCTTGCGGAGGAATGAGTACTCGAGTTCTGATAGTCCGTACCACTTTTCACTTCGAATCCCATAAGCGGCATATCCTTTTACAAAGAGATGTGGGCTAAGGTTGGCCGTCGATTGTCCGCCGAGCCTGATGCGGTAGCCATCAGTCTCATTGTGTGACACGGTACTCATGAGCGGACCAATGTCAAAGTAGCTGCGTTTGGGGTCGAGACTTGTAGGCACGAAATTACTGATAATGCTTCGAGCTATAAACATTGGAAAGCTATGGAGTGAACGCTCTTTCAGCTGGGCTATGGTGGACGCGAGGTTTTCCTCGGCTGTCGTGAGGCTGTCGATGCGATAGCTCTGCCAAAACGACTCGTCGTCCTGTTCTTTTGCTGCTTCGCGGCGAACATCGCTCGGCAGAAAATATATGTCGGCAATAGAATCTGTGCGATAGCCGCTGTACTGAGTCGAACGATGGAGCATGGCCAGTCTCTGACTCTTTACGACACCGAGTTCGGCAAAGAGGTCGTCTGTCTGGAGCACACGCTGGCCGTTGGGCAGGTCCGTGAATTTCTGCTCGATGACCAGATTGGATATGAAATTTACGCTCGAACGAAGCGGCAACTGCAGCCGGCACTGCTGCACACGATAGGTGCTATCGGCCAGTACGTTGAGATATCCCGAGAAGCCAAAGTCCTGAGGATTCTGAGGTACGAAGTTAAGACGAATAACCTGCTCATGGTCGACCTCGCAAGTGTCAAGGATGAAAAATTGGAAGAAGGAGATGGCCGCCCGTGATGAGAGAGGGCTCGTGAACTTGCGTTCGAACAGAGTGATGACATCGTCGTAGACATTGACATCGGCAAAGATGCTACGGAGGACGGTCGTCACCATGTCGCCCTCGACGAACATGTCCATGACACCCTCGGTATGGGAGCCTAGGACATAGTTGCGTTCGCGCTTGGGCGAACGGCTACGCAGATGCTGCGACGCTGTTTCTGTATATCCTATGGGCAGGATGTACTTTCCCGTCTGCGGGCAGAATTCTATCTGACGTTTCAGCAACGGGCGCTGGAAGAGTTTGAGTGAATCTCTCGCGCGCGTACTAATATTATTATATGCGTAAGTCAGACGCTGATATTTGTTGTAGCGAACGAAGTCGTTGTGTGAGAGGTCGTGATCGGCCTTGGCAGCTATGACTTTACGCATAAGTTCTACCGCAGGGTTCCCTTTGCGACGATAGCGTTGCTTCTTGGGCTTGACTACAACCTCATCAAGATTGCGTTCCTTGATATTCTGGGCTGACACTGAGAAAAAAGAAACGTTGAAAGACAGAATACAATGCAAGGGCAAGACTACTGCAATCAAGAGCAATAGCCTGCGGGACGTTGCACATAAGGGTTGACTGTTTTTCATCGTTTCAACAAATAATTCAGCACGCCTTGAAACTCATATCGAGGCCCTTGACACTATGTGTGAGAGCACCTACCGAGATAAAGTCTACGCCACATTCAGCATACTCGCGCAAGTTGTCTATAGTGATGCCGCCGCTCGACTCTGTTTCGAAGCGATGACCTATAATCTCTACCGCCTTGCGTGTGGCTGAAGGAGTGAAATTGTCCAGCATGATGCGGTCCACCCCACCTATCGCAAGGACCTGACTGAGTTCATCGAAGTTTCGCACCTCAATCTCAATCTTCAAGTTCTTGTCCTTTGCCTTCAGATATTCGTGGCATCGATTTATAGCATTAGCAATGCCACCCGCAAAATCAACGTGGTTGTCTTTCAGCAGTATCATGTCAAAGAGACCAATACGGTGGTTGCAGCCGCCGCCTATCTTCACCGCTTCCTTCTCCAGCATACGCATGCCTGGCGTAGTCTTGCGAGTGTCCAGGACACGTGTCCCTGTCCCCTCGAGACGCTCGACGTAGCGGCGCGTCATAGTCGCTATGCCCGACATCCGCTGCATGATGTTTAGCATCAGCCGCTCCGTCTGCAAGAGACTCTGTACCCGTCCCGAGACAATCATGGCCACATCGCCGGGCTTGACAGGCGAGCCGTCCGCCATAAGCACTTCTACTTTCATGTCCGCATCGAAACGATGGAAAACACGCTTCGCAATCTCGACACCGGCCAGGATGCCATCCTCCTTAATGAGCAGACGGCTCGTGCCCATCGCGTCAGCAGGAATACAACAAAGTGTCGTGTGGTCGCCATCACCTATATCTTCGGCAAAGGCAAGATCGATCAGTCGATCATTAAGTTCATCTACTGTGTACATATAACTTTTAACTATAAACTATTAACTCTTAACTATTAACTCTTCGCTCGGCCCTTGCGACGCTTCTTCGAGCGAAGCGAGGCCCTCTCCCCTTGGGGGAGAGCGGGGAGAGAGGCCCGGCCCTTAACTATTCAAACCGCATGACGCGGGCTGGATGTATACGTGACACCAGGTACGTAGGTATGATCAGTGTCAACGTCGAAATCACCAGTGAACCCACTACTAAGGCAATAATTAGCAGCCAAGAAAATTCTATCGGCACCGTGTCGATATAGTAGGTTGATGCATCCAGACTTACCAGGTGACATCGTTTCTGGAGGAATGCCAGCCCCACTCCCAGGCAGAGCCCCAGGCAGACTCCACGTACGACTAACAGCACCGCAAAATGAAGGAATATCAGACGTATCTGACTATTAGAGGCTCCGATGCTCTTCATTACAGCGATGAAGTTAGTCCGCTCCAGGATTATTATTAGCAAGCCTGAAACCATCGTGAACAGACTCAGGACCAGCATGAGAGTCAGTATGACATACACATTCGTGTCTATAAGGTCAAGCCAAGTGAAAAGTCCCGGATAGAGGTCGCTGATAGCCTGTACAGAATAGTCTACGCCATACTCATCTTTCGCATGATTGTAGCGTGATATCAGCGTAGAGGTCACGCCATCTGTAGCATTAAAATCGTCAAGCAGCAGTTCCACACCCGCGTATTGGTCACCTGCCCAACCGTTCAGACGCTGAGTAGTGTAAAGGTCCGTAAATACCTGGCGCCCATCCAACTCACTAAGGTGAGTCTCATAAACACCCGTTATCGTCAAGCGACGTGCCTTCACCTGATCTGAGAAAAAATAGGCGTAAACCCTGTCGCCCACCTTCAGCTTCAATTCGTTGCATACCGTCTGCGAAACGACTATCTCGTTCGAACCCGAAGTCGATGAGAAGCGAGGCAAACGACCCGCAACAAGGTTAGCCGCTAAAAACGTCGTGTCAAACGTTTCACCAACACCCCTCAAGACAATCCCCTTGAAAGCATCATCCGTCTTCAGCATCCCTGTCTTCGTGCAGAACGGCTGTACGTGGCGTACTCCTTCTGTGTGCTCAAGGCTGTCGAGCATGCTTTTGCTGAAGGCTATCGGCTCAGCTTCTGCCTTGTACAGGCTTTCGTAATTTATTATTTCTATGTTGCCGCCGAAGCCTACGACTTTCTGCCTTATCTCATTCTTGAAACCCAGGACGATACATACAGAGAGTATCATCACCATAAGACCTACCGCCACACCCCATACGGCAATCGTCACCGCGGGGCGCGACACCCTTTGCTCCTCGCCCCGCAGGGCAAACAAGCGCGTAGCTATGGAAGACTCAACTCTCAACTCTTAACTCTTAACTGTAAACCCTAAACCGTAAACCCTAAACTATAAACCCTAAACTGTAAACTGTAAACTGTAAACTATAAACCCTCTTTTATGGTCGTCACTTCGTTCCTCCGCTCGGCGCTTGCGACGCTTCGATACTTCGAAGAATGTCTCAAGAAAATCTATCTCAAAAATCTCTCAGTTATGTTTGAATGATTTTCCAAATTAATTTTTGATTGATTTTGAGCGTAGCGACCCAACAACTGTAAACCATAAACTGTAAACCCTTAACCCTAAACTGTAAACTGTAAACTGTAAACCCTAAACTGTAAACGGTAAACCGTAAACTGTAAACTGTAAACTGTAAACTATAATCGAGCGGAGCGAGAGCCCCTATACTCCTCTAACGCCTTGCTCAGGATATAAAGAGCACGCACAAGGTCCCTTTTGTTAAGGACATATGCCAGGCGCACCTCGTTGCGCCCCAAACCGGGCGTCGTGTAGAAGCCTGCAGCAGGAGCCATCATGACCGTCTCACCTTCATAGTTGAAATCACTTAGACACCACGCGCAGAAATCCTCCGCATCATCCACAGGCAACTTTGCAACAGTGTAGAACGCACCCATAGGGATAGGACTATACACCCCCGGAATGCGGTTCAGACCATCAATAAGGCATTTCCGACGCTCCACATATTCGTCGTAGACATCACGCGCATAGTCCTCACCTGCATCCAGAGAAGCCTCCGCCGCAATCTGACCTATCAGAGGAGGAGACAACCGAGCCTGGCAGAACTTCATCACTGCCTCACGCACATCCTTGTTCTTCGTAATAAGAGCACCTATGCGGATGCCACATTCAGAATAACGTTTTGACACAGAGTCTATCAGAACGACATTATTCTCAATACCCTCCAGATGGCAGGCGCTGATATATGGCGAACCCGTATAGATGAACTCGCGGTAAACCTCATCCGAGAAGAGATAGAGGTCGTACTTCTTAACCAAGTCCCGAATCTGATTCATCTCGCGACGCGTGTACAGGTAACCCGTCGGATTGTTCGGGTTACAGATTAATATCGCACGCGTACGAGCGTTGATAAGTTCTTCAAACTTCTCTACTTTTGGCAACGAGAAGCCTTCATCGATAGTCGTAGTCACCGTGCGTATGACTGCTCCCGCCGAGATAGCGAACGCCATGTAGTTCGCGTACGCAGGCTCAGGAACTATAATCTCATCACCCGGATTCAGACATGACAGGAAGGCGAAAAGAACAGCCTCAGAGCCGCCGCTCGTGATGATGATATCATCCGCCGTCACCTCGATATTGTACTTCGCATAGTACTCAACCAGCTTCTTCCTATAGCTCAGGTACCCCTGAGAGGGGGAGTACTCCAGGATGCTCCGGTCAATGCCACGGATAGCATCCAACGCAGCCGGCGGAGTCGGCAGGTCAGGCTGACCGATATTCAGGTGATACACTTTTATCCCTCTTTGCTTCGCAGCGTTAGCTAATGGAGCCAGCTTGCGAATTGGCGATGCTGGCATCTCATGGCCTCTGACAGATATTTCTGGCATACTTGTATAATGCTTCTATTAAAAAACGGGGCAAAGTTACGTTTTCTTGCTGAAATCAGCAAAGAAGCAGGTCATTATTATTGCCCAATGTGGCGATTTAAGTAATTTTCACTTTTCTTTTTTGCAAAAAGGCTTGTTCCGTTCAAACTTTTTGGTTTATTTTGCGCTATGATTGTTTAATTCAAAATCATTTACCTATGGAAGTAAGCAAGCTTTCGGGTCTGAAACGTGAAGATTTTCAGGCCACTATCCAAGGTAAGCAGACCGACTTGTTCACGCTCGTGAATCAAGACGGAAATGAGGTCTGCATTACCAACTACGGCGGAGCCCTCGTCGCTATCATGGTGCCCGATAAGAATGGCAAGATTGACAACGTCATTCAGGGACACGACACCATCCAGGGCGTTGTAGACAGTCCCGAACCATTCCTCTCGACCCTCATAGGGCGCTACGGCAACCGCATCTGCAAGGGACATTTTACACTCGACGCCAAAGAATACTCATTAGCCATCAACAACGGACCTAACCACTTGCACGGCGGTCCTACAGGATACCACGCCCGCGTTTGGGATGCTGAGCAGATTGATTCTCAGACCCTCGCGCTACACTATCTCTCGCCCGACGGCGAGGAAGGCTTCCCCGGAAACCTCGACATTAAAGTGGTCTATCGTTGGACTAACGACAACGAACTTGTAATCGACTACGAGGCTACTACGGACAAGAAGACTATCATCAACCTCACAAACCACGGCTTCTTCGCACTCGCCGGCATCGCAGACCCCACGCCCGACATCATGGACCTGGAGTGCCAGATCAATGCCGACTTCTTCATCCCCATCGACGACACGAGCATCCCCACAGGCGAAGTTCGCGCCGTAGAGGGTACGCCCTTCGATTTCAGGAAGATGCACGCCGTAGGCGACATGATTGATGCCGACGACGAGCAGACGCGCAACGGCGCCGGCTACGACCATTGCTTCGTGCTCAACAAGCACGAGGACGGCGAGCTGAGCTTCGCCGCCAAGATCTTTGAGCCCAAGAGCGGACGCACGATGGAAGTCTATACCACAGAGCCCGGCGTGCAGGTCTATACCGACAACTGGGCTAACGGCTATCCCGGTCAGCTCGGGGCTACCTTCCCACGCCGCTCGGCCATCTGCTTCGAGGCACAGCACTTCCCCGACACGCCCAACCGCGGCCACTTCCCCAGCTGCGTGCTGCGTCCCGGACAGAAGTACACTCAGACTACCGTCTATAAGTTTGGCGTAGAGAAGTAAAGTAAATCACAATAATTAAATATTAAACATCAACCATTATGACACAAACAAAAACTAATAGCAATCTGGTTGCTATTATCACGATGTGCTTCATCTTCGCGATGATCAGCTTCGTAACGAACATGGGTGCTCCTTTTGGCAACATCTGGGGCTTCAAGTATGACTTTGCCGCTTCATGGGGTAACCTGATGAACTTCACGGCTTATCTCTTCATGGGTATTCCATCTGGTATGCTTCTGAAAAAGATAGGTTACAAGAAGACTGCCCTTGCCGCTCTCGTCGTAGGTACTATAGGTCTGGCCCTGCAGTATCTGTCCAGCATCTACGGAGAAGACATCAGAGTAAACGAAGTCAATGGCACCGTTGTTGCCCTCAACCTCTACATTTACCTCCTCGGCGCTCTTGTGTGCGGTTTCTGCGTTTGTATGCTCAACACCGTCGTAAACCCCATGCTCAACATGCTCGGTGGTGGCGGCAATAAAGGCAACCAGCTCATTCAGGTTGGTGGTACATTGAATTCTCTGACAGCCACTCTCACCCCGTTGCTCGCAGGTGTGCTCGTAGGTACTGTCACCGAGAATACGTCTATGTCTGACGTGTCTCCTCTGCTGTTCATCGGTATGGGCGTGTTTATCGTCTCGTTCATCATCATCAGTCAGGTGACAATTCCTGAGCCCGACTTCGGGGACAGCGGTTCGCTTTCAGAGTCCATCAAGGGAGCCCTTCGCTTCCGTCACCTCATCTTGGGTGTCATCGCCATATTCTTCTATGTAGGCATCGAGATTGGTATTCCTATGCACCTCAACTTCTACGTCACCAACTTCCAGGGCGGTTTCGAAGGCTCCGCCGCACTTGGTGGCACATTGGCAGCCAGCTATTGGTTTATGATGCTTATCGGACGTTTCTCCTCGACATTCATCTCAGGTAAAGTCAGCACGAAGGCTCAGATGACATGTGTCTCCACTGTTGCAATAATCTTGCTGCTCATCGCCATCTTCCTTCCCGAGAGTGTCACCAGCACCCTCAGCGGACACGCTATTCCCACGAAGGTATTCTTCATCGCTGCCTGCGGACTCTGCACCAGCATCATGTGGGGCGGTATCTTCAACCTGGCTGTTGAAGGACTCGGAAAGTACACCGAAGCCGCTTCAGGCATCTTCATGACAATGGTCATCGGTGGAGGTCTTATGCCTACCTTGCAGTCATCTATCGCCAAGGGTGTCGGTTATATCGGCAGCTATTGGCTCATCGTTGCCATGGTGGCTTATATACTCTTCTTCAGCGTCATTGGTAGCAAGAACGTGAATAAGGATATTCCCGTAGAGTAAACAATTAAATTTTATATTTAACCCATAAAAGATAAACAATTATGAAACTTACAATTGAAGACGTTCGCAGCCGCTTCATCAAGCACTTCGATGGCAGCACAGGAAATGTTTATGCTGCTCCCGGTCGCATTAACCTCATCGGCGAACACACCGACTATAACAACGGATTCGTTTTCCCCGGCGCCGTGGAGCAGGGCATGATAGCAGAAATCAAGCCCAATGGCACACGCAACGTTGACGCCTACAGCATCGACCTCAAGGACCGCGTACAGTTCTCGCTCGACGACCCCGCAGGCCCCAAGGCCACATGGGCACGCTACATCTTCGGAGTATGCCGCGAGATGATGGCCCTCGGCGTACCCGTACAGGGCTTCAACACCGCTTTTGCAGGCGATGTGCCCCTCGGCGCAGGCATGAGCTCCTCGGCAGCCCTCGAGAGCTGCTTCGCCTTCGGCCTCAACGACCTTTTTGGCGGCAACAAGATTGAGCGTCTGGAGCTGGCTAAGGTAGGTCAGCGCACCGAGCACAAGTACATCGGCGTCAATTGTGGTATCATGGACCAGGCCATCTCGTGCCTCGGCAAGGCCGGTCACCTCATGCGCATGGACTGCCGTTCGGGAGAAGTGGCTTACTTCCCCTGGAACCCGAAGGGCTACAAGCTCGTTCTCGTCAACAGCAACGTGAAGCACGCACTCGTAGGCTCGCCCTACAACGAGCGTCGTCTCAGCTGCGAGCGCGTAGCAGCTGCCATCCACGAACTGCATCCCGAGGTAGAGAGCCTGCGCGATGCCAGCTACGAGCAACTCGACGAAGTTAAGGACAAGGTGAGCGCTGAGGACTTCAAGCGTGCACGCTATGTCATCGGCGAGCGCGAGCGCGTGCTCACCGTCTGCGACGCCCTCGAGGCCGGCGACTACGAACTCGTAGGCAAGATGATGTACGAGACCCACGAAGGCCTGTCGAAGGAGTATGAGGTCAGCTGCGAAGAGCTCGACTTCCTCAACGACATCGCCAAGGAACAGGGCGTCACCGGCAGCCGCATCATGGGCGGTGGCTTCGGCGGATGCACCATCAACCTCGTTGACGAGCACTACTACGAGAGCTTCGTAAAGGCCGCCAAGCAGCAGTTCAAGGCTAAGTACGGCAAGGAGCCCGTCATCATCGACGTCGTAATCGGCGACGGTGCCCGCAAGCTCTGCTAAACAGCCCCTACCCCATTCTTAATGTCCCTAATGGTTCTGCGGTAAAACGACTTGTTTTACTTCAAAACCATCAGGGGCATTTTCGTATAGAGCCGGGTGAATCTGATTGAACAGCCGGGTGAATCTGAAAGAACAGCCGGGTGCGTCTGCATGAACAGACGTGTGACTCTGAATGAACAGACGTATGACTCTGAATGAACAGACGTGTGACTCAGAATGAACAGACGTGTGCGTCTGAATGAGCGGTCGGAACAAAGACGTCGTCATGCTGAAGAGTATTTGCCTACTTGATAAGTGCTATTATGCTTTTACAGCCGTTTATTCGGGCTACGCATTCGCTTTTCTCTCCCCGTGTGACGCTCTGAACAAAGCTTTTTTCAAAAAAAAATGATGTTGATGAAAAAAAAAGTGTGGAAGTAACACCTCATATTAAAAAAAGTACTAACTTTGGAGCGAAATATACATATAAATACTCTTTACCATAACTTTCCAAGACTCTTTTGCCTAATACGAAGACCCATGTCGATAAATACGGAAGGCCTTTGCGCTGAACCAAGTAACTAAATCATTAATTATACTAACTATTAACTTATCAGCATGAAAACAATCGTTAAGAGCCTCCTTATGGGAGCAGCTGCAGTAGCCATGATGGCTTCATGCAACCCTTCGAAGACCGCCGAAGCCGAGCTAACAGCCAGCGGCCTCAATCCTGAAGCTTTCGCCGACACCATCGACGGCAAGGCTACTGCCCTCTACACCCTCAAGAATGCCAACGGCATGGAAGTGTGCATCACTAACCTGGGCGCACGTATTGTAAGCATTATGGTGCCCGACAAAGACGGCAAGCTGACGGACGTAGTCCTCGGTTTCGACAACGTACAGCAGTATGCCGACCGCGTGAACACCCCCAGCGACTACGGCGCCAGCATCGGCCGCTATGCCAACCGCATCGCCAAGCACCAGATTACTATCAACGGCGAGAACTTCGACCTCGTCGCCAACGACGGCGACAACACGTTGCATGGAGGCCCCACAGGCTGGCAATACTCCGTTTACGAGGCTGAGCAGATTGACGACAAGACCTTGAAGCTCACCGTAGTAAGCCCCGACGGCGACAACGGTTTTCCCGGCAACGTGACGGCTACGACCACCTACACTCTGACCGACGACAACGCCCTCGACATCCAATGGGAAGCCACTACAGACAAGGAGACCGTCATCAACCAGACCAACCACGCCTACTTCAACCTCAACGGCGACTTCTCGCGCGTCGGCACGAACATGGTGCTCTACGTGAATGCCGACAACTTCACGCCCTCCGATATCAACTATATCCCGACGGGCGCTGTAGTACCCGTAGAAGGCACTCCCTATGATTTCCGCGAGCCTCGCGCCCTCGACGAGATTATCAACGACACTACGTTCGACCAGATTAAGAATGCCGGCGGCGTAGACCACAATTTCTGCCTCAACACCTACGACATGGACACCTTCCGCGGCGACGACTCGCAGGTGGCAGCAAGCCTCTACAGCCCCGAGACGGGCATCCTCCTCGAAGTGTTCACCAACGAACCCGGCATACAGGTCTACAGCGGCAACTTCCAGGGCATAGGCGCAGGCGCCGACCAGCCCCACAAGCTGGGTCTCATCTATCCCAAACAGGTCAGCGTATGCCTCGAGAGCCAGAAGTATCCCGACACGCCTCACCACCCCGAATGGCCTACGGCCAACGTCAAGCCCGACGAGACCTATCGCAGCCATTGCGTATATAAGTTCAGTGTCAAATAAGGCTCTCTTCCCGACTTCACCTATGTCGTGAGACGGAAAGATTCTAAACAATTAAAGATTCAATTAATTAATAATAGACCCAAGTCCCTTTATGGTCCTCCCCTTCGAGGGAGTTAGGTAGGGCACTTCTTATGAACTGGAGTTCACACGAATTTATCTGGCTCGACTGGGCCGTACTCGTCATCGGCCTCTTAGGAGTTATTGCTGCCGTATGGTATGCAATCTGGAAAGACAAGAAAGCCCAGCAGGGCGAAGACTCGTCTGCTTACCTCTTCGGTAAGGGCGAACCATGGTACGTAATCGGTATGGCAATCTTTGCCGCCAACATCGGTTCAGAGCACCTCGTAGGTCTGGCCGGCACAGGCGCCAAGGACGGCGTAGGCATGGCCCACTGGGAGATGCAGGGTTGGATGATCCTCATCCTCGGTTGGCTTTTCGTCCCCTTCTATCAGTTGCTTATCAACAAGATGGGCAAGATCATCACGATGCCCGACTTCCTCAAGTTCCGCTACACTCAGCGCACGGGCTCGTGGCTGAGCATCATCACCCTGGTGGCCTACGTCCTCACGAAGGTTAGCGTCACGGCCTTCACCGGCGGTATCTTCTTCAAGTATCTGCTCGGCATACCGTTCTGGTATGGTGCCATCGGCCTCATCGCCATCACGGCTGTGTTCACCGTTTTCGGCGGCATGAAGGGAGTCATGACCCTCTCCTCCATACAGACGCCAATCCTCATCATCGGTTCGTTCCTCGTGCTCTTCCTCGGCCTGTCAGCTCTCGGCGACGGCAGCATCACAGCCGGCTGGGCTAATATGATGGCCGCCTGCAACGAGGCTCACGACGGCTTCGGCACGACGCACATGTTCCACACCGACCCTGCCGACCCGATGTACCCGCAGTTCCCGGGCTACGTCGTCTTCCTCGGCGCTTCAATCATCGGCTTCTGGTACTGGTGCACCGACCAGCACATCGTTCAACGTGTGCTCGGTCAGGTCCCCGGCGAGGACAACGCCAAGGTGATGGCACGTGCACGCCGCGGCACCATCGCTGCAGGTTTCTTCAAGATTCTCCCCTGCTTCATGTTCCTCATCCCTGGCATGATTGCCTACGCCCTCTCGCTGAAAGCCGGTAGCGGCATAGAAATGGACATCATGAACCACGAGTCTACCGACGGCGCCTTCGCCATGATGGTGAAGAACATCCTGCCTGCCGGCATCAAGGGCATCGTCACCATCGGTTTCGTATGCGCTCTCGTAGCTTCGCTGGCAGCCTTCTTCAACAGCTGCGCCACACTCTTCACTGAGGACTTCTACAAGCCTATGAAGAAAGGTAAGACCGAAGAGCACTACGTCTTCGTAGGACGTATGGCTACCATCGTCGTCGTCCTTCTGGGTCTTGCCTGGATGCCCATCATGATGAACATGGGCAACCTCTACTCGTATCTGCAGGACATCCAGTCGCTGATAGCTCCGGCCATGGTAGCTGTCTTCACGCTTGGTATCTTCTCTAAGAAGATTACGCCTAAGGCCGGTGAGTGGGGTCTCATCGGCGGTTTCCTCATCGGTATGGTTCGCCTGATAACCAACGTCGTCACCGACTCTGGCAAGGCCGTCATGGACGGAGCCTTCTGGGATGCCACCTCATGGTTCTGGCAGACCAACTGGCTCATCTTCGAGTGCTGGCTGCTGGTGTTCATCATCGTGATGATGGTCGTCGTCAGCTGCTTCACGCCGGCACCCTCTAAGGAGCAGGTCGATGCTATCACCTTCTCGTCTGATTTCAAGAAGAGCATCCGCGAGAGCTGGGGCGTATGGGATATCGTTGGCACCCTCGCCGTCATCGGCCTCTGCGCTTGCTTCTACTACTACTTCTGGTGATATTAATCCGAGTGGAAAGTCGGGGCCTTGGGCCTCGACTCTCTACTCATTCTGACCAACAACTCAAAGGACAAATACACAAACACACCATGACGCCTCCTTTCTATGGGCAGTACCCCAAGTTCCACGTCGCCGTCGACTGCATC